>NZ_JADWOM010000012.1:0-140498 GCF_016106645.1 Acinetobacter sp. ACIN00229 | reverse complement strand
AGGTGTTGTTGCGAAAGTAACTGCATAAGCATAATATAGTGACGGATTACGTCTCAGGTTGAGGGCTTTGGCTCTCAACTTGCATTATAGGTCAGTAGTTCAATTGGTAGAGCGTCGGTCTCCAAAACCGAATGTTGGGGGTTCGAGTCCCTCCTGACCTGCCATATTTTGAAATAAAAAGCTTGATGCTGGCTTAGTTGTTCATATAATAAGTCGCGAGTTCTACGACGAGTACAAAAATGTCGAATGATAAATCGCGTGACGCATTGAGCGACGCGCCAATTCCTCAAAGAAATAATTCTGCTGAAGTTGTTCGTTCTGGTTCGCCTCTAGATATTGTTCTATGGGTGATTGCAATTGCATTCTTGCTTTTAGCTACTATGGTGAATCAGTATTTACCAGCGTATTGGGCGCCTGCAAATAATATTTGGGTGCGCGTTGGGGCAATTTTTGCTTGTATCGTTGTGGCTTTAGGTTTATTATACGCCACCCATCAAGGTAAAGGCTTCGTTCGTTTGCTAAAAGATGCACGAGTCGAATTGCGTCGAGTAACTTGGCCAACAAAACAAGAAACAGTCACTACATCGTGGCAGGTTCTATTGGTTGTAGTTGTTGCATCATTGGTTTTATGGTGCTTTGACTATGGTTTGGGTTGGTTAATTAAGTTGATTATCGGGTAAAAGAGCTATGAAACGTTGGTACATTATTCATGCCTACTCTGGCTATGAAAAACAAGTGTTGCGTTCGCTTACAGAACGAATCCAGCGTAGCGCTGTTGCTGATAGCTTTGGTGATGTCCTTGTTCCTACCGAAGAAGTGGTGGAAATGAAGGATGGTAAGAAACGTAAATCTGAGCGTAAATTCTTTCCTGGCTATGTATTAGTCGAAATGGAAATGAATGATGATACTTGGCATATCGTTAAAGAATGTCCAAAGGTTCTAGGTTTCATTGGTGGTACACCTGAAAAACCAGCACCAATCACTCAGCGCGAAGCAGATGCGATTCTGGCGCGTGTACGTAATACAGGTGAAGCACCACGTCCTAAGACGATGTTTGAGCCTGGTGAAGAATTACTTGTTATTGACGGTCCATTCACAGACTTTAAAGGTGTGGTGGAAGAAGTTCAATACGAAAAGTCACGTTTAACGTTGACGATTAATGTATTTAATCGACCAACTCAGGTTGAACTCGAATTTCGCCAAGTCGAAAAAACGATTTAATCTTAATTGGTTGAAAAGCGCCCGATTTTATCGGGCATTGTTGTTGTAACAGTAGTGTTGCGTAAAGATTGGGGAGCCTAGCGGCGTTTGTACCCAGAGGTATTTTAAAATGGCTAAGAAGATTGACGGCTATATCAAGCTGCAAGTTCCAGCTGGTAAAGCAAATCCATCTCCACCAATTGGTCCTGCATTAGGTCAACGTGGTGTAAACATCATGGCATTCTGTAAAGAATTCAATGCTGCTACACAAAAAGTTGAACCAGGTCTTCCAATTCCTGTAGTGATTACTGTGTACAACGACAAGTCGTTCACATTCATCATGAAAACTCCTCCAGCTTCTATTCTTCTTAAGAAAGCTGCTGGTATCCAAAAGGGTTCATCTGTACCAAACAAAACTAAAGTTGGTAAGTTGACTCGTGCTCAGTTAGAAGAAATTGCGACTACTAAAGAACCAGATTTAACTGGTGCTGATTTAGACGCACGTGTACGTACCATTGCTGGTTCTGCGCGTTCTATGGGCTTGGAAGTGGAGCTATAAGACATGGCAAAGTTAACTAAACGTCAAAAAGCCATTGCTGCTGCTGTTGAAGCAAACAAAGTTTACACTTTGGAAGAAGCAGTGCAAGTTCTTAACAGCCTACCTGCTGCAAAGTTCAAAGAATCTTTGGATGTAGCTGTAAATCTTGGTGTAGACCCACGTAAATCTGATCAGGTTGTTCGTGGTGCAACTACATTACCTGCAGGTACTGGTAAAACTGTACGTGTAGCTGTATTTGCTCAAGGCGCGCAAGCAGAAGCTGCTAAAGAAGCTGGTGCTGATGTTGTAGGTTTTGATGACCTTGCTGAAAGCATCCAAGGTGGAAACCTTGACTTTGATGTTGTAATCGCTGCTCCTGACGCTATGCGTGTTGTTGGTAAGCTCGGTACAATTCTTGGTCCACGTGGTTTAATGCCAAACCCTAAAGTTGGTACTGTAACTCCTGATGTAGCGAATGCTGTTAAAAACGCTAAATCTGGTCAGGCTCGTTACCGTGTAGACAAAGCGGGTATTATCCATGCTGCGATCGGTCAATTAGGCTTTGAAGCTGCTGCTATCCGTCAAAACGTTGAAACCTTAGTTGCTGACTTGAAAAAGTTAAAACCTGCAACTTCTAAAGGTGTATACATCAAAAAGATCACTTTGAGCTCAACTATGGGTCCTGGTCTTACTGTTGATGTAAGCAACGTTTCTAACTAAGTTTAAAACTTAGTCAAGAATTTTAAAGTCCTGATTGAGGGCAGGGTATAAAAATCATAGGTTTTTATACCCTTTCAAAGTATTGCTTTGTTTCCTCACTCATCAGGCGGACTTTGAATTGGTAAATGTAAATTTATCAGCGTCAAAGACCACAGGCGAAGAGATTTCTTTTGAATATCTTCTTAATAGCCCAGCCTGCGTAGACGCGGTGGTGTGATTTATTCCTCCTCCGCGTGCAAGTCAAATCTTTATTGACTTGCGAATTGGGAGTGTACTTTTTTGAGTACATAAATCACCGTTAGGAGGTTTTACAATGGCTCTTCTTATTGAAAGCAAAAAACAGATCGTTGCTGAAGTGGCTCAAACTGCTTCTACAGCGTTCGCTGCCGTTGTTGCTGACTATCAAGGTTTAACCGTTGAGCAATTAACTACTCTTCGTGTTGAAGCTCGTAAACTAGGTGTTGCTACACGTGTTGTACGTAACACTTTGGCTAAACGTGCTCTTCAAGATACGCAATTTGCAATCTTGAATGACAACCTTGTTGGCCCAACAATCTTAGCATTCTCAACTTCTGAAGACGATATGGGTGCAGCTGCACGCTTGTTTGAAGAATTTGCTAAAACTAACAAAGCATTTGAATTAAAAGCTGCTGCATTTGACGGCAAACTTTATCAAGGTGCTGATGTTAGCGTTATCGCAAACCTTCCAAACCAAGAAAAAGCGCTTACTATGCTCGCATCTGTTCTTCAAGCTCCTATTTCGAAATTGGGTCGCTTACTTACAGCGCTTCAAGAGAAAAACGAGTCAGAAGCTGCTTAAGCTTAAATCTACTTCCACACCATTCAATACCCATTTGGAGTTAATCTCATGGCTTTAACAAACGAAGAAATCCTAAACGCAGTTGCTGAAAAAACTGTTCTTGAACTTGTTGAACTTATTTCTGCTTTTGAAGAAAAATTCAACGTATCTGCTGCTGCTGTAGCTGTAGCTGCTGCTCCTGCTGCTGCTGCTGCTGAAGAACAATCTGAATTCAACGTTGAGTTGACTTCTTTTGGTGCTAACAAAGTAGCTGTAATTAAAGCAGTTCGTGAAGCAACTGGCCTTGGTCTTAAAGAAGCTAAAGACCTAGTTGAAGGTGCTCCACAAGTTCTTAAAGAAGGCGTTTCTAAAGAAGAAGGCGAAGAACTTAAGAAGAAACTTGAAGAAGCTGGTGCTACAGTTACACTTAAGTAATTGTAAAAGGAGTCGGTTTTTAAATCGGCTCCATAAAATGGCTGATGGCTCTTGGGTCATCAGCCTTTTTGCGTTACAATAATCGGCTCGATTTTTGTTTGTTCTGTACAATAACTGTTATATTTCAGAAGAATCAAAGTAATTTCAAATGCTTACCAATATTTTTCTTTTTAAAAAATATTGTTAAGCGTTTTAATACCACTAAAAATTGCAGCATTTGTAAACAGTGGTGGCCATATCGGCCTGTGTAATTCCTTCTGAGCCCGTTCTGCAGGCGGGCTTGGTTTACTTTCCGAGGACTCCAGATGGCATACTCATATACCGAAAAGAAACGGATCCGTAAGAATTTTGGTAAATTGCCCCAAGTAATGGAAGCACCGTACTTACTTTCGATTCAGGTCGATTCGTATAGAACGTTCTTACAAGGCGGCAAATCTCCAAAAAACCGCGAAGATATCGGTCTCCAAGCCGCATTTCGTTCAGTTTTTCCTATAGAAAGTTATTCTGGCAATGCTGCTTTAGAATTTGTTGAGTATAGCCTTGGTAAGCCTGAGTTTGATGTGCGTGAATGTATTTTACGTGGTTCGACTTATGCGGCACCAATGCGCGTAAAAATTCGTTTGATTATTAAAGATCGCGAAACTAAATCTATTAAAGACGTACGTGAACAAGAAGTCTACATGGGTGAAATGCCACTTATGACAGACAATGGTACCTTTGTTATCAATGGTACTGAGCGTGTAATTGTATCTCAATTACATCGTTCACCTGGTGTGTTCTTCGATCACGATAAAGGCAAAACACATTCAAGTGGTAAAGTACTTTATTCTGCACGTATTATTCCTTACCGTGGTTCATGGTTAGATTTCGAATTTGATGCTAAAGATTTAGTTTATGTACGTATTGACCGTCGTCGTAAATTATTAGCAACTGTTGTGTTGCGTGCATTGGGTTATAACAATGAACAAATCTTGAATTTGTTCTATGAGAAAGTGCCTGTATATCTTGATATGGGTAGCTATCAAATTGACCTCGTTCCGGATCGTCTGCGTGGCGAAATGGCGCAATTTGATATTGCTGACAATGACGGTAAAATCATTGTTGAACAAGGTAAACGTATTAATGCACGTCACGTACGTCAAATGGAAGCTTCTGGTTTAGCTAAGCTATCAGTTCCTGATGAGTACTTGTATGAGCGTATCACTGCTGAAGACATTACTTTACGTAATGGTGATGTGATTGCTGCAAATACATTGTTAAGCCATGAAGTTATGGTGAAACTAGCAGAAGGCGGCGTTAAACAATTCAATATCTTGTTTACGAACGATATTGACCGTGGTTCATTTGTTGCTGACTCATTACGTGCTGACACAACATCTGGTCGTGAAGAAGCATTAGTTGAAATCTATAAAGTAATGCGTCCAGGCGAGCCACCAACAAAAGAAGCTGCTGAAAACTTATTTAATAACTTATTCTTCTCTTCTGAACGTTATGACTTATCTCCAGTAGGTCGTATGAAGTTCAACCGTCGTTTGGGTCGTCCATACGAAGTTGGTACTGACCAGAAGTCACGTGAAGTAGAAGGTATTTTATCGCACGAAGATATCATCGATGTATTACGTACATTAGTTGAAATCCGTAACGGTAAAGGTGAAGTCGACGATATCGATCACTTAGGTAACCGTCGTGTACGTTCTGTTGGTGAAATGACTGAAAATCAATTCCGTGTTGGTTTAGTTCGTGTTGAGCGTGCTGTTAAAGAACGTTTAAGCCAAGCAGAAACAGATAATTTGTCTCCGCAAGATCTCATTAACGCAAAACCAGTTGCAGCTGCAATCAAAGAATTCTTTGGTTCAAGCCAATTGTCTCAGTTTATGGATCAAAACAACCCATTATCTGAAATTACACATAAACGTCGTGTTTCAGCGCTTGGACCTGGTGGTTTAACGCGTGAACGTGCGGGCTTTGAAGTACGTGACGTACATCAAACTCACTATGGTCGTGTATGTCCAATTGAAACGCCTGAAGGTCCAAACATTGGTTTGATCAACTCGCTTTCTGTTTATGCAAAAGCAAATGATTTTGGTTTCTTGGAAACACCTTACCGTAAAGTGGTAGATGGCCGAGTAACTGATGCTGTTGAATACCTTTCTGCTATTGAAGAAGTAGGTACTGTTATTGCACAGGCCGATTCTGCTGTAGATAAAGATGGTAACTTAACAGAAGAGTTTGTTTCTGTTCGTCATCAAGGTGAATTCGTACGTATTCCACCTGAAAAAGTGACGCATATGGATGTATCTGCACAGCAGGTTGTATCTGTAGCTGCATCGCTTATTCCATTCCTTGAACACGATGACGCGAACCGTGCATTAATGGGTTCAAACATGCAACGTCAGGCGGTTCCTACTCTACGTGCGGATAAACCGCTTGTAGGTACAGGTATGGAAGCGAACGTAGCACGTGACTCTGGTGTATGTGTGATCGCAAACCGTGGTGGTGCGATTGAATATGTAGATGCTTCTCGTATCGTTATTCGTGTAAACGAAGATGAAATGATTGCAGGTGAGGCTGGTGTAGATATTTACAACCTCATTAAATATACACGTTCTAACCAAAACACTTGTATTAACCAAAATATTATCGTGAATTTGGGCGACAAAGTTGCTCGCGGTGACATTTTGGCAGACGGTCCGTCAACAGATATGGGTGAGCTTGCGCTTGGTCAAAACATGCGTGTAGCGTTCATGACGTGGAATGGTTACAACTACGAAGACTCGATCTTGTTATCTGAGCGCGTACTTCAAGAAGACCGTTTAACTTCTATTCATATTCAAGAATTATCATGTGTAGCACGTGATACTAAGTTAGGTGCAGAAGAAATTACTGCCGATATTCCTAACGTAGGTGAAGCTGCACTTTCTAAACTTGATGAATCAGGTATCGTTTATATCGGTGCTGAAGTTACTGCTGGTGACATCCTTGTTGGTAAAGTAACGCCTAAAGGTGAAACTCAGTTAACTCCTGAAGAAAAATTGCTTCGTGCAATCTTCGGTGAGAAAGCAGCTGACGTTAAAGACTCGTCTTTACGTGTTCCATCTGGTACTAAAGGTACAGTTATCGATGTTCAAGTCTTCACTCGTGATGGCTTAGAGAAAGATGACCGTGCGTTAGCAATTGAAAAAGCACAGCTTGACTCTTACCGTAAAGACTTGAAAGAAGAATACAAGATCTTTGAAGAAGCAGCTCGTGAGCGTGTAATTCGTTTGCTTAAAGGCCAAGAATCTAACGGTGGTGGTTCGACTAAACGTGGCGACAAACTTGTTGAAGATATGTTGTCTGGTTTAGAGCTTGTTGACTTACTTGAAATCCAACCTACAGACGAAGCAATTGCTGAACGTTTATCTCAAATTCAAGTGTTCTTGAAAGAGAAGAGCGCAGAAATTGATGAGAAGTTTGCAGAGAAGAAACGTAAGCTTTCGACTGGTGATGAGTTAACAACAGGCGTTCTGAAAGTTGTTAAAGTTTACCTAGCAGTTAAACGTCGTATTCAGCCTGGTGATAAAATGGCTGGTCGTCACGGTAACAAAGGTGTTGTATCTAACATTTTACCTGTTGAAGACATGCCACACGATGCGAACGGTGTACCAGTAGATATCGTATTGAACCCATTGGGTGTACCATCTCGTATGAACGTGGGTCAGATTCTTGAGACTCACTTGGGTATGGCGGCTAAAGGGCTTGGCGATAAAATCGAAAAAATGTTGAAAGAACAGCGTACAGTTTTAGAACTTCGCGAATTCTTAGACAAGATTTATAACAAAGTTGGTGGCGAGCAAGAAGATCTTGATAGCTTAACTGATGCTGAAGTTTTAGCTCTTTCTGGCAACTTACGTGCTGGTGTGCCTTTAGCTACTCCTGTATTTGATGGTGCTGAAGAAAGCCAAATTAAAGATTTACTTGAATTAGCTGACATTTCACGTACTGGTCAAACAGTATTGTTTGATGGTCGTACGGGTGAACAGTTTGATCGTCCTGTAACTGTAGGTTACATGTACATGCTCAAATTGAACCACTTGGTTGATGACAAAATGCATGCACGTTCAACTGGTTCTTACTCACTTGTTACACAACAACCGCTTGGTGGTAAAGCACAGTTCGGTGGTCAGCGTTTCGGTGAGATGGAGGTCTGGGCACTTGAAGCTTACGGCGCAGCATATACTCTTCAAGAGATGTTAACTGTTAAGTCGGATGACGTTGAAGGTCGTACACGCATCTATAAGAATATTGTAGATGGTAACCATTATATGGATCCGGGTATGCCTGAATCGTTCAACGTATTGACCAAAGAGATCCGTTCTTTAGGTATCAACATTGAACTGAAAAATGGTGACTAAGTCGTAAGACTCACGATTTTTTAGGAAAAAACAATATTTGTGACCCAGTCGGGTAAGCGTTGCTTCCCGACACACGGAGAAAAAAATTGAAAGACTTGCTCGATATCATGCGTAAGAAAACGGACTCAGATGGTCATGCACCAATTGAGTTTGACCGTATCCGTATTGGTCTTGCGTCACCAGAAATGATTAAGTCATGGTCTCATGGTGAAGTTAAAAAACCTGAGACAATTAACTACCGTACTTTTAAACCAGAACGTGACGGTTTGTTCTGTGCCAAAATTTTTGGTCCAGTAAAAGATTACGAATGCTTGTGTGGTAAATACAAGCGTATGAAATACAAAGGCGTCATTTGTGAAAAATGTGGCGTTGAAGTAACTACAGCGAAAGTTCGTCGTGAACGTATGGGTCACATTGAACTCGCTTCTCCAGTTGCACATATCTGGTTCTTAAAATCGTTACCATCTCGTATCGGTTTATTACTTGATATGACGCTTCGTGATATCGAACGCGTATTGTATTTCGAATCATACGTTGTAACTGATCCTGGTATGACTCCGTTTGAAAAGTACCAACTTTTAACAGACGAAGAATACTTCAATGCACTTGAAGAGCACGGTGATGAATTCACTGCGAAAATGGGTGCAGAAGCGATTCAGGACTTATTAAAAGATATCGATCTTGAAGCTGAAATCGCACGTTTACGTGAAGAAATTCCTCAAACAACTTCTGAAACGAAGTTGAAAAAAGCGTCTAAACGCTTGAAATTGATGGAAGCATTCAACGATTCAAACAACAAGCCTGAATGGATGGTGATGAATGTACTTCCTGTACTTCCACCGGATTTACGTCCATTAGTTCCACTTGAAGGTGGTCGTTTCGCGACTTCTGACTTGAACGATTTATATCGTCGTGTCATTAACCGTAACAACCGTTTGAAGCGTCTTCTTGATCTTGCAGCACCAGACATTATCGTACGTAACGAAAAGCGTATGTTACAAGAGTCTGTGGATGCATTGCTTGATAACGGTCGTCGTGGTCGTGCAATTACTGGTTCTAACAAACGTCCATTAAAATCTTTGGCAGATATGATCAAAGGTAAACAAGGTCGTTTCCGTCAGAACTTACTTGGTAAGCGTGTTGACTATTCTGGTCGTTCGGTAATTACTGTAGGTCCTACTTTACG
Source organism: Acinetobacter sp. ACIN00229 (assembly GCF_016106645.1). NCBI lineage: Bacteria > Pseudomonadati > Pseudomonadota > Gammaproteobacteria > Moraxellales > Moraxellaceae > Acinetobacter > Acinetobacter sp. ACIN00229. The sequence goes on along the minus strand of NZ_JADWOM010000012.1, from coordinate 131,226 downwards.
TCTTCACCAATGTGGTCTTCCGAAGAAAATGGCACTTGAATTATTCAAGCCATTTATTTTTGCGAAACTACAAGCTTCAGGTCAAGCAACAACCATTAAAGCTGCGAAGAAAATGGTTGAGCGCGAGACTCCAGAAGTTTGGGACGTTCTTGCTTCTGTAATTCGTCAACATCCAGTAATGTTGAACCGTGCGCCAACACTTCACCGTTTAGGTCTTCAAGCATTTGAACCTATTCTTATTGAAGGTAAGGCAATCCGTCTTCACCCACTCGTTTGTGCTGCGTTTAACGCCGACTTCGATGGTGACCAAATGGCGGTACACGTTCCATTGACACTTGAAGCACAGTTAGAAGCTCGTGCATTGATGATGTCAACAAACAACATCTTGTCACCAGCGAATGGTGAGCCGATCATCGTTCCTTCTCAGGACGTTGTCTTGGGTCTTTACTACATCACGCGTGATGCAGTAAATGCTAAAGGCGAAGGCATGGTGTTTGCTGATACTCACGAAGTAAACCGTGCACTTGCAACTGGTCAGGTTGCGATCCATGCTCGTGTTAAAGTACGTGTGCATCAAACTGTTATCAATGAAAATGGTGAACGTGAACACGGAACTATTATTGTTGATACGACACCAGGTCGTTGTTTGCTTTGGGAAGTTGTTCCACAAGGCTTAAGCTTTGACATGATCAACCTTGAGATGACTAAAAAGAATATCTCGAAGTTAATCAACTCTTGCTACCGTAAACTTGGTTTGAAAGATACTGTTATCTTTGCTGACCAATTAATGTACTTGGGCTTCCGTCAAGCGACTCGTTCAGGTGTATCTGTAGGTATGGAAGACATGTTAATTCCACCTACTAAACACACAATTATTGATAAAGCTGAAACAGAAGTTCGTGAAATCGAACAACAGTTCGAACAAGGTTTCGTAACTGCTGGTGAGCGTTATAACAAAGTTGTCGATATCTGGGCGCGTACAAACGACCAAGTTGCTAAAGCGATGATGGATAACTTGTCTTATACACTTGTGAAAAACAAACAAGGTGAAGACGAGAAACAAAAATCATTCAACAGCATCTATATGATGTCTGACTCTGGTGCCCGTGGTAGTGCGGCGCAGATTCGTCAGCTTGCTGGTATGCGTGGCTTGATGGCAAAACCAGATGGTTCGATTATCGAAACACCGATTAAAGCGAACTTCCGTGAAGGTTTAACAGTACTTCAGTACTTTATTTCAACACACGGTGCGCGTAAAGGTTTGGCCGATACAGCATTAAAAACTGCGAACTCTGGTTACTTGACTCGTCGTCTTGTAGACGTAGCGCAAGATTTAGTAATTACCGAACCTGACTGTGGTACAGCTGGTGGTTTGGTAATGACTCCATTCATTCAAGGTGGTGATGTCATTGAGCCATTACGTGACCGCGTATTAGGTCGTGTAACTGCTGAAGACGTACGTCGTGCATCTGATGATGAAGTTGTATTACCTCGTGGTACGTTAATTGACGAAAAAATCGCAGCTCATCTTGAAGAAGCGGGTGTGGATGAAGTCAAAGTACGTTCAGTAATTGCTTGTGAATCTGCTTTTGGTGTATGTGCTAGATGTTATGGCCGTGACCTTGCACGTGGTCACTTGGTTAACCCAGGTGAATCAGTTGGTGTAATGGCAGCACAATCTATTGGTGAACCAGGTACACAGTTAACGATGCGTACGTTCCACGTTGGTGGTGCTGCGAGCCGAACTTCTGCTGCAAACAGTGTTCAAGTACGTAACAAAGGTACTGTACGTTTCCATAATGTGAAAACTGTACAACATGCAAAAGGCCACTTGGTTTCAGTTTCACGTTCAGGTGAAATTGGTATTGCCGATGATTTAGGCCGTGAGCGCGAGCGTTATAAACTTCCTTACGGTGCAAGCATCTTGTTGAAAGATGGTGAAGCTGTAGAAGCTGGCGGCATCGTAGCGACTTGGGATCCGCATACACATCCATTAGTAACAGAAGTTGCTGGTAAAGCACGTTTCAGCCAAATCGCTGATGGTGTAACTGCAACATCGAAAACTGATGATGCAACTGGTATGACTACTGTTGAAATCTTGCCTGTAACAGCTCGTCCTGCTTCTGGTAAAGATTTACGTCCTGCAATCGTATTGGATACAACAGATGGCGGCGAACAGTTCTACTTCTTGCCACAAAACACAATCGTAACTGTTCGCGATGGCGAAACGATTGGTGTGGGTGACGTTATTGGTCGTGTACCACAAGAAACATCACGTACTCGTGATATTACCGGTGGTCTTCCGCGTGTAGCTGACTTGTTCGAAGCACGTAAACCGAAAGAACATGCAATTCTTGCTGAAGTTTCAGGTGTTGTAAGCTTCGGTAAAGAAACTAAAGGTAAAAACCGTTTAGTAATTACCCCAGATGACGGTTCTGAGATTTACGAAGAATTGATTCCAAAATGGCGTCAAATCAACGTGTTCGAAGGCGAGCATGTGAACCGTGGTGAAACAGTTTCTGATGGTCCACAAAACCCGCACGACATCTTACGTTTGAAAGGTGAAGTTGCATTAACTAACTACATCGTGAACGAAGTTCAAGACGTATACCGTCTCCAAGGTGTAAAAATCAACGACAAACATATTGAAGTTATCGTACGTCAAATGTTGCGTAAAGTTGATATCACTGATGGTGGCGATACAAGCTTCATCAAAGGTGAGCAAGTGGATTACATCCGCGTTGTTCAAGAGAACCAAGCTGTCTTGGCTCAGAACAAGTTCCCTGCGAAGTTTGAGCGTCAATTGATGGGTATTACGAAAGCATCGCTTTCTACAGACTCGTTCATCTCTGCTGCATCGTTCCAGGAAACAACTCGTGTGTTAACTGAAGCTGCTGTAACAGGTAAAGAAGATGATTTACGTGGCTTGAAAGAAAACGTTGTAGTGGGTCGCTTGATTCCAGCTGGTACTGGTCTTGCATACCACTTAGAACGTCGTCGTCAAGAAGCAGAAGCTGCTGAACATGAGCTTCACAATGACTTCAGCGAAGTAGACCAAGCATTTAGCCAAGCATTAAACTCAGAACAATTCTAAGTTTAGACTGGCACTAAAAAAGGCACCTCAGGGTGCCTTTTTTATTTATATTTATTTATAACAATTAAAAGTGGTAATTACATAAACATATTAAAGAGCCATTATTTTATTACTTAAGCGGGATAAACGCTCCACAAAAACAGATTAGGCTACATGCTTATGAAGACTGGAGTAAATCTAATGAAAAAAATGATGATGATTGTGAGCGTTGGCCTGATGTCAACAACTTTGTTTGTTGGTTGCCAGAATGCAAGCCCAGAGAGTAAACGTATTGGTTCAGCTGCGATTGGTGGTGGTGCAGGTGGTGCAGTAGGTAAACATGTGGGCGGTAATATTGGCGCAGGTTTAGGAGCGGCTCTCGGTGCTGGCGTAGCAGCTAATGCAAAAGGATCTAGTAGTAAAACCGTGCGTAATAGTGCAATTGGTGCCGGTGTTGGTGCGGTGTTAGGTGGTGCAATCATTGGTGGCGATGCCGGTGCTGCTACAGGTGGAGCACTGGGTGGTAGTGCGGGCGCAGCTTATGAAGAGAAGAAAGGGAAGTACTAAAATTATTCCTAATAATGTTTAAGCCTAGAAGTCTTTAACCTGTTAGAGACTTCTTTTTTATGTCTTTTTTATAATTAAAATTTTGCTTGATGATCATAAATAGAAGAGCTTTACAAAATATCAATCGATTAGGACAGATGAATAACACAATCTGATCAAATTCCTCATAAAAGAGGATTATTCTTTTTATTAGAACAGGTAGTAGGAGTATGGCCATGAAAAAAACAATAGGATTAGTTTCTGCTTTAATGTTGTCTACGCTTATGATTACGGGTTGTCAAAATATGAGTCCGTCTGACCAGCGTATTGGTGCAGCAGCAGCAGGTGGAGCACTAGGTGGTGGCTTAGGTAACCATGTAGGCGGTGGTGTTGGTGCTGGCTTAGGTGCAGCAGTCGGTGCTGGTGTTGGTTCAAATAGCCAAGGTGGTAGTAAGCAAACCACGACTAAGAGCGCAATCGGAGCTGGTATTGGTTCTGTGGTAGGTAAAGCAATATTGGGTGGTGACTCTGGTGCTGCAATTGGCGGTGCGATTGGTGGTGGTGCTGGTGCGGCGATTGAAGAAAAAAGATAACACTCTATTGAGTGAATAAAATAAGCGCTTTTTAGCGCTTATTTTCATTGAGGGAAAGGTTTTGCTTTTTTACGTCTGATGTAAAGTGTTTTTTTTACTTCAGCAATTCTTACCCCCGATTCATCAAAAATATTTAGATGATAAGTTCTTAAAACAGGCTCGTAGTTTTCGGCAAGCTCACGTATTTGCTCAATCTCAGCTAAATCTACTCGAATGTCTGCATGTACCGTACTTCGACCCGGGGAAAGAAAATTAATTTCAGCAGCTTTATCCCAGACAATATATTTTGATCCGAGATGATGCAGCAGAATCATCATGTAAAATGGATCAACCATTGAATAAAGACTACCCCCAAAGTGTGTTCCGACCAAATTTTGGTTTTTCCAGGTCAGAGGCATTTTCACACGTACATGGCAAAGCTCTAAATTCATGATTTCAATACAAATCCCTGCGCCACGATAAGGTGGGTAGTGATTAAATAGAAATTTTGAAATCGTAGGATTGTTCTGAAGTCTTCTTAAAATAGCCATAATAGTCAATTTTTTTTATTGAAACAGTATTCATACTAGATAAGTATCATCTTTTTTATATTGATGGCAATGCTCTATCCGACTAACGACATGATCGATTGAAAAACAAGATAGGAAATGATTATGCAGCCAAAAGTTCATACAGTAACAACAAGTGACCAACAAACCCTTTGTGCCAAAACATGGGGCGACGAAAAAAATACACCGTTGGTTTTAGTACATGGTTATCCTGACAATCAAGAAGTATGGGAGTCAATCATTGAACATTTGATCAATGACTTTTACATTGTCACTTATGATGTACGTGGGGCGGGTTTGTCGTCTATACCAAAACGCATACGCGATTACCGTTTAGAGCGGTTATCTCTAGATTTACAAGAAGTGGTTGATGAATTATTACCAAATCGTCAATTCCATATGGCTGCACACGATTGGGGTTCAATTCAATCTTGGGAGTCGGTAACTGAGCCTAAATTTAAAGGACGGTTATTATCATACACAACCATTTCTGGACCATGTCTTGACCATGCAGCTTTATTTTTACGTGATAAATTTAAATCTTCACCAGCTCAGATCCTAAAAATATTAACCAAATCTTGGTATATCGGTGCATTCCATCTTCCTTTGTTAGCACCAACAGTATGGTCTCTTTTTAGCCCTGAAAAATGGGGGAAAGTCCTGACTCAGCTGGAGAGAAAAAGTAATTTACCTTTAAATAATAATATTAATGCAGATGGGAAATATGGCATTAATTTATATCGAGCAAATTTTATTCCTCGTTTAACTGGCCCTCGTCAGCGTTATGCTCAATGTCCAGTTAAAGCCGTTATTTTAAAATATGATACTTTTGTGAGCCCTGAATATATTACTGAGGCTATGCCAAAGTGGGTGGAAAATTTTGAATATGTAGAGCTTGAAGCAAATCACTGGGCAATTCTAAGTGAGCCGGCAAAAATTGCGGATCATATTCGTCAGTTTATTAAGGTCCAAGCTTAATCATTGAGTGACTGCATAAAACTGTTAATTCGGCGATATTTTCGGCTTCATAGGTCTGAATCTGTTAGAATGTCGCCTTTTGTTTTGCTCTGAATTTATTCATGAATGCTGTCGTTATTGCGATTGCAGTGATGTTTTTATTATCACTGGCGCGCGTTTCTGTCGTACTGACTTTAGTGGTTTCTGCCATTGTAGGTGGCCTCGTAGCAGGTTTAAGCCTTTCTCAAACCGTTGATGCTTTTAACGCTGGTCTTGGCGATGGTGCTGAAGTTGCACTTGCCTATGCTGTGTTAGGGGCATTTGCTCTGGCACTTTCAAAATCTGGTTTACCTGATTTACTTGCCCATAAACTGATTGGTTTGTTGGGAATGGAAGCTGGAAAAAGCCGCGAAACGAAAGTGAAATATCTACTGTTGGGTATTTTACTCATCGCTGCTATTTTCTCTCAGAACCTAATCCCGGTTCATATCGCCTTTATTCCTGTACTCGTTCCGCCATTATTACGGGTAATGAATCATTTAAAGTTAGATCGTCGAGCAGCAGCCTGTGTGCTTACGCTAGGTTTAGTCGGAACTTATATTTTTCTTCCGGTTGGATTTGGTGCAATTTTCCTTGAACAAATTTTGATGGGGAATATCAACAAAGTTGGCGCAGCGTATGGCTTACATGTAGAGCGTGGCATGATGTCAATTGGCATGGCTATTCCAGTTCTGGGAATGGTTTTAGGTACTTTGGTTGCGGTATTTATTAGCTACCGTAAACCAAGAATTTATGCTGATCGCGCTATTACACCAACTACAACGATTGATTTAGATAAGCCTCTTCGTGCAATAGCGCAAGATGAAACAGCTGACTTAAAAGCAGATGCAGAAGAGTTAAAGCATGAGGCAGAGCAAGCGCCCGTAATTGCAAAGAAAACGATCTATATGGCATTGCTTGCAATTGGCTTGACACTGGCTGCACAGCTCTATTCGGGTTCAATGATTTTGGGTGGTTTAGTCGGTTTTGCTGTTCTATCTACTGCCGGAATTTTTAAGTGGCAAGATGCAGATGATGTCTTTGTACAAGGTATGCGAATGATGGCCTTGGTAGGTTTCATTATGATTTCTGCTGCGGGCTTTGCATCGGTAATGACGCATACAGGGGATATCAATCAACTGGTCAAAGGTGTGGTTGAAATCATTGGGGATAATCGAGCACTTGCAGCTTTCTTAATGCTTTGTATTGGTTTATTTGTCACGATTGGTATTGGTTCATCTTTCTCAAGTGTGCCTGTATTAGCTGTTATTTATGTACCGTTATGCGTTCAGTTCGGATTTTCACCATTAGCGACGATTGCCCTTATTGGGACAGCAGCAGCATTAGGTGATGCAGGCTCACCAGCTTCTGATTCGACCTTAGGCCCAACAGCTGGTTTAGGTGTAGATGGGCAACATGACCATATATGGGATACGGTTGTACCTACATTTATTCATTTTAATATTCCGCTATTAATTTTTGGCTGGATTGCTGCAATGGTTTTATAGTTTTTTATAAAATATTAAATTATTAACCTTCTTAATGATGATCTTTGGATTTAAATTAAGAAGGTTTTTTATTGGTTAAATAAAAGATGTATTTAAAATAAATTATATTAAAATACTCAGAATTAAAAAGTATATTAAAATAGTTGGTAATATAAAATAATCTTGATTAATAAGGTTGGAATAAAAACCTATTAAAATAGTTGGTTAATATATATTTTTATTTAAAACAGTTATTTAAAAATAAATGATAAATTAATTTTATAATGCGTATTGCATGATTTTAAAATACATGTTTATTATAAATATAAATAAGGTTGGAGATATTAAAGTGTTCAAAAAAGCTTTGGTTGTTGCATTAATGGGGATGTCTTCTTTTACTTTTGCTGGTAACTGGCAAGTGAAATTTGGTGGTAGTGTTATTGCTCCATCAGAAGATACAACAACACCTTTAGGCGTGGTAAAAGCAGATCATGAATATGCATTTACACCATCGGTAGAATACTTTTTTGGCCAGTCTCCATTTTCGGCAGAATTATTATTAGCAGCACCTATTAATCATGACGTATTGTTAGATGGTAAAAATGTAGCGCGTATTAAACAGTTGCCACCAACGATTACTGCTAAATATCATTTTAAAAATTCGACTCGTTTTACGCCGTATATTGGTGTTGGTGCTACAGCATTTATTCCTTGGGATGAACAAGGAGCAGCGGTAAAAGTTAAAGAAGATTTTGGTGTGGCAGGACAAGTTGGTTTTAACTTCCAACCTGCGGATGCTAAAAACTGGGGAGTATTTGTAGATGTTCGTTATATGGATATTAGTCCGGAAGTTACTTTAACAAATGATTATAAATTTGATCTTGATATCAATCCGTTTGTTTACACTTTAGGTTATAGCTATAAATTTTAAGCATAATAATAAATAGAAAAAATATAATAATAAACCTAGACTCAGGCACCTCACATATATTTTATGTGAGGTTTTTTTATGGATTTTATTTGCACTAAAAAAAGCATAAAACAGACAGTTTTATACATATCTTATGCCAATTTTTTTCTAAACTAATTTCTATTCATTACAAAACATGGGAATAAAATCATGAACAAAAAATTAGCGATGTGTTTGGCTGTTTTTAGTGGTATTGCTTTTACACAGAGTTTGCAAGCCGCAAGTTTCTCATGTGACGCTGCAAAAACGAAAACGGAAAAAAGTATTTGTAAAAACCGTTCTTTAAATGATGCTGATGTGAAAATGGCGACGACCTATCAAATTGTTCTACATGCTTTACCAATGGGCGGGCGGGACAATCAAAAAGATGCTCAGCAACAATGGCTGAAAAAAAGAAATGCCTGTGCAGCTGGTGTAAGTTGTATTAGTAAAGCTTATCAACAACGACAAAAGCAGCTAGATGCAATATTGCAAGATAGAGTGTTAAGCCACGGTCCATTTTAATTAGAGTAAAAATTTTTAATATTCAGGATTGAAAAATTCTAGAAGTACTCCATTCATAAAGCATTCGAGAACAACCAGACTTCAAAATTTAAGGAGTGATTTATGAGTGAACAAGCATCACAAAATTATAGTTTCCAAGCGGAAGTTGCACAGCTTTTACATTTAGTGACGCATTCTCTCTATTCTAACCCTGAGATTTTCTTACGCGAGCTGATCTCTAATGCATCAGATGCATGTGATAAGTTGCGTTTTGAAGGAATTAATCATCCTGAATATTATGAAAATGATCCCGATTTACATGTACGAGTCATTTTAAATAAAGAAGATAAAACTTTAACGATTTCTGATAACGGTATTGGCTTAAATCAGCAAGAAGCGATTGATAACTTAGGTACGATTGCAAAATCGGGTACTAAAGATTTCATGTCAAAATTGACTGGCGATCAAAAAGCAGATGCTCAGTTGATTGGTCAATTTGGTGTTGGCTTTTACTCAGGTTTTATTGTTGCCGATAAAATTACCGTGGAATCACGCCGTGCAGGTCTAGATGCATCTGAAGGGGTGCGTTGGATTAGTGGTGGTACAGGCGAGTTTGAAGTTCAGCAAATTGATAAGGCTTCACGTGGTACCGACATTATTCTGCACTTACGTGATGATGCGCTTGATTATTTAGAATCTTATAAAGTTAAGCAGATCGTTAATAAATACTCTGACCACATTAGCTTGCCAATTGAAATGCAAAAAGAAGTTTGGCAAGAAGAAGAGGTTGCTGAAGGTGAAGAGCCTAAAGGCGGCCAAATGGTCAAAACTGACGAGTGGGAAGCAATTAACTCAGCCAGCGCTTTATGGACACGTAACAAGAGCGAAGTGACGGAAGAGCAGTACGTTGAGTTCTATAAAAACTTAACGCATGACTTTGAAGCGCCACTGGCTTGGGCGCATAACCGTGTTGAAGGTAGTACCGAATATACACAGCTACTTTATATTCCAAGTAAAGCACCACATGATATTTTTACTCGTGAAGCAAAAGCGGGCATTAAGCTCTATGTGAAACGTGTCTTTATTATGGATGATGCGGATAATTTAATTCCAAATTATCTACGTTTTGTTCAAGGTGTAGTGGATAGTGCTGATTTACCACTGAATGTCAGCCGTGAGTTGTTGCAAGAAAGCCGTGATGTTAAAACGATTCGTGAAGGTAATGCACGCCGCGTATTAACTGTACTTGATGGCTTGGCTAAATCGGAAGATGAAAAAGACCAAGAAAAATTCAAGACATTCTATAGTGAGTTTGGTTCAGTACTTAAAGAAGGCTTGGGCGAAGACTTTGGTAACCGCGAACGTATTTTAAAATTATTACGTTATGCGACATCAACAAATGATGAAGTGACAACTTCTTTCGCTGACTATAAGGCACGTATGAAAGAGGGCCAAAAAGCCATCTACTATGTGACTGCTGACAGCTTAGCGGCAGCGAAAAACTCACCACAGCTTGAGTTGTTCAAGAAAAAAGGCATTGAAGTATTATTAATGGCTGAACGTGTTGACGAATGGGCAATGAATTTTGTTCAAGAGTTTGACGGTACACCATTAAAGAATGTCTCTAAAGGCGCGGTTGATTTAGGTGACTTACAAGATGCTGAAGAGAAAAAGGCACTTGAGCAAGCAGCTGAACAGTTTAAGCCTGTTGTTGAGAAACTAAGTGACTCATTGAAAGCTAAAACGCAAGAAGTGCGTGTAACAACGCGTTTAGTTGATTCTCCTGCATGTTTAGTGACAAGTGAAGGTGAATTATCACCTCAACTTATTCGTATGCTTAAACAAGCAGGACAGTCAGTACCAGAAATCAAACCAATTTTAGAAATTAACCCTGAGCACCCATTGGTGAAGAAACTCGAAAGTTCAGAACAGTTTGATGACTTGGCTAATGTCATTTTTGATCAAGCTGTTATTGCTGAAGGTGGTTTACCGGAAGACCCGGCAGCTTATGTAAAACGTATTAATAGCTTATTGCTGAAATAATTCAGTTTAAAAAAAGCCCCTGAACTATCAGGGGCTTTTTTTGTGGATAAAGAAAGAGTTATCCACAATTTGATATTTTTTGATTAAAAATTAGCTTCGAGATTCATTTGAACACTGAGCTGATGTTTCGAATCATCATCAATATGGTTAAAAAAGTTAAGGTCATTTTGCATAAAAAGCCAATTTCGCCACACAGGCTACCGCCATGAAATATAAGGCCCCCAACTATTTAGTCGAATGTCATTTTTGGTATATACGCCACCACTATAGACACCGTAAGTAAGATGATTATCCTTTAAAAATTGATACTGCTGGAAAGTCCAATTTCCCCAAATATAATCTTCATTTTCACTCTTATTCACATTAAATTTATTAGCGAAAAGAGTGTTGTCTTGCATTTTTTGCGTTAGGTTTAGCGTTGTTTCGGTGTAGTTCCGGCTAGTAGAGCCGTAGCGAAATACCTGTTCTGTATCCAAACTAATGTTATGTCTTAAATTCCATTTTTTCTTTGCCAAAAATTGTACATAAACATCGTTTTCTGAGTTTGAACCTAAATCAAGATTATTTTCAAAAGGCATCCAGGTTGAAATAGTCGCCCAGCTTGCACTCAGTGGGTTAGTTGTCGAAACCTGAGCTGAAGAGTTCTTCCTCTTTTTCTTACCAAAGGTTTTATAAGTTAGTTCAGGCTGAGTCGCACGTTTCCATAACGTATCATTTCCAAATACAGCCATTAGTTCTTGAATTAAGGTGTCATCAGGTAAAGCATTATTTGTCTCTATTTCACAAGGAGAGAGTGAAAGTGATTGTCTTTTTACTTTAGTAAAACTCGTAGAAGAATAAGGATAACGCCGTGACCGTTGGTGCTTGAACGTATTATAAAAAAATTGAGTATGCGGAATTAAAGCCAATACGCCTAAACTATAAATACAAACTAAGGCAGCTGATTTGTATTGAAATGAAAAAGGTGAGAATTGATTCATTTTTAAAGAGAAGGAATCAAAAATAAAAATTAGAACAGTACTTTAAGAGGCTAAGCTTAAAATTTTATTTAAAAGTATTTTATTATTCATCACCTTGGGTGGGTTCCAAGGTGATGTTTGGCAGCTTAAAAAAGAGCTTCTAAGCGCAAGAAGGTGCTGACGAAATGGTTGCGATCTTCACGGTGATCATTAAAGTAATTTACATCTCCTTGAACAAAGAACCATTCACGTAAAACAGGTTGGCGCCATGAAACAAATGGTCCCCAACTATTTAAACGCAAGTCATTGTCGTTGTAATAACCACCTGTATAAATACCATAGTTAAAACGGTTATTTGCAAAGAAACTATGTTCACGGAAAACCCTATTTTCCCAACTTAAATCATCATCTTGATCATCGGCATAAGTTAAGCTGAACTGATTTGATAAAATCGGTTGATTTGGTCTGGCATGGGTAAGTTCAAGATTGGTACGTAAGTAGTTTTCGCTATCTATGCCGTAACGATAAATTTGCTCAGCATAAAATTTAAAATCATTACGGAGTTGCCAATTTCTTGATGCTTTTAAACGAACATAAATATCGTCTCCAGAACGGATACCTAAGTCAGCATCTGTTTCAAAAGGCAATTTTTTTGAGAAGTCTGACCAACGTAAAGCAATAGAACTGTTGTCATCTCTTGTTTGTTTACCATTTAGCTTCTTATTGGAGTCTTGATTTGGGTTTTGGTTAATATTGGCCGGACTGTTATTAAATTCGTTATCGAGAGAGTCATCACCAAATACCACACTTAGACGTTTTTCTAGCGTTGGTAATTTAATCCTGCCTCGTATTCTGGGCTTAATTTCAAAATTATCGTATTCATTCCAATAGTTATCGACCATTACGCGAATGGTTGCAGTAGCAGGTTTCTGTGGATCGACTTCTCCAAACCAGTTATCAATTTTTTCAGAAGTACGATCGGCCCAATTACGAATTTTCTTTTGCTTACGGTCAACCCACGTTTGATCTTCTGTTTGTTCGGTAGGGGGAACAATAGGTTGACTAGACTGCTCAGGAAAAATGGTTGGGGTCGCATCTACCCAACGGGGGATCTGATCTAACAGATTTTCATCTGTTGTAGCTTCGGTTTGAACTCCAGATGACAAACCTTCTACTTGTTGGTTTTGAGAGGAAGAGCTCGTTTCTGCATGAGCAATGCATACCGAACCGAATCCAAGAGTTAAAAGTGCAAAAAGCTGCCGATAAGGCATTACGTGAAATGTTTTCATATCTATCTTTATGTTTTGTTGTTGTTTCCACTTTTGTTGATTTTTCTAATAAAATCAAGAGGACGACACAAAAGTTAAGTAAATTTAACTTTTTTTACATATTTGAAATAAATGAAAAAGTTTATGCTAGTAGCGATTATTTTTAAGCAAAAAAAATCCCCCAATTAAGGGGGATGATAGATCAAGGAAACTTCAAATTCCGATCATTAAACACATAAAAAACAGAACATTACAGCGCGAATATTCTAAGAAGCAATCATAAACTGATTTTAAACAATTAGATAGTTCTTTTTTTAGAACGCTCTATTGCTAAAATGGTGATAAAACATACGATTTCATCACATTTTCAATTGTGTTGATTTATTTCTGTGGAATATCACATGATTCATCATCACAAACAGCAGCCTCATCTTGCTCAACAGCTTCAGCATTTGCTTTAAGTTGTGCTTGCTCTAAGACTTTTAAAAAGACGTCACGTGGTTGAGCACCTGCGAGCGCAATTCTTTGGTCAAATACAAAAAATGGCACGCCAGTAACATTTAACTGCTCTTTCGCAATTTTTTCATCATGACGAACAAAGTCAGATAGTTCATTTGTATCTAATACAAATTCAACTTCGGCATTATCAAGGCCAATACGAGAAGCGATTTCTTCAACAACCTCACGTTCGCCAATTGCCAGGCCTTCAGTCATATAAGCATGGAAAAAAGCTTCTTTTGCTTGGTTGCCTAAACCTTTGCTTTGCGCAAGGTGAATAATACGGTGTGCATTGAAACTATTGCCAGAGTTAGCCTTTTGCCATTGGAAATCAATACCTTCAGAGGCAGCCATGGCTGCAATATTGCGCTCCATTTCTTCCATCTCTTCATAGGTACGGCCGTATTTTTTAGCCAAACGTTCTGTATTTGATGTGTCATGTTTTGCTGGCGCATCAGGATCTAATTCAAAACTATGCCAGTGAATTTCAAGCTCAATACCTGCTTCGGCAGCTACATGTTCAAGGCGTTTTTTACCGATATAACAGAAAGGGCAAACTACATCAGACCAGACATCAACACGCATGGGAGAATCTCATAAATTTTAATTACCCATCATAATAGGGATGATGCACAAGGATTTAAAGCTTTGAGTAGCGAATACAGTGTTGCGTATTGTGAAATAAATGGCATATAAAGAAGAATAAGCTCTATTTTATAACTATAAAGAGCAAAACTATAAGAAGGGAAATAGGAGGTGTGTATGCGCCGAGTTTTGATTGCAATTGCAAGTCTGATTGTTATCACAAGCATTGTTTTTTTCACCTATCAACATATCAAACAGCAGCAGGCCAAAGACAGTAGTCAAATGTTTGATGTCGTCATGACTGAAAAAATGAATCAGCTTTATGAGCAAGCGCAAGACTGGTCTAAACCCGTCGAGCTTGATATTCACGATAAACGGTTAGCAGGACACTATAAGCAAATTTCAGAATTTCTTTTAAGTTATTGGATTCAAAATATTAATGCACGAAATGCATATTTAAGAGAGTTAAAGGCAGCAAAATGGGATACTTTTTTAAATGTTGATCGTTTAGATCTTGATAAAAAGCAAAAGTTTGTAGAAACCGAAAAGATGCTAGCTGATGTCAGGATGGCTTCAGATCAGTATCAAACTGAATATGAAAAAATTCATAAAACTTTCTTAGCAAAGGTTCAAGAATTATCTGTTGATGCAGAGATGAGACAACTCCTTGAAATGAAATTGGGAACTCAGCAAAAAGCTGATCAAGATCATGCAATTTTTATGATTGAGCTACAAATTTTAGATAAAGCAGAAGAAATGTTTAAACTTCTAAAAAATTATGAATGGCAGAAGAAAGATCAGATGATTCTTTTCCATGAAAATGCTCAGGTCAAAAAGTTTAATGGACTTTATCAAGACGTTCTAAAGCTAAATGCAAAAATTGAAAAAATTAAGAAAAAGAATGTAGCTGCACTCGAAGGAGATTTAAAAGAATAAGCGTGGCATGAGCATCAAAAAATTATGGTTTGGTGCTCTCGGCTTTTCCTTTGGTTAAAAAAGTTTGTAATAAACTTTGAGAAGTTTGTAGTTTGTTTAATTGTTCAGACACATGCATGAGTTCAGTTTGCAGTTTTTCTTGAACCACTGAGCACAGCGTAAATACGCGTTCATCTAAATCAAAACAAGGCAGTAAGGCTTGAATGTCTTTTAAGTGCATGCCTGCATCATTTAATATTTTAATTTTCTTAATATTTTCAATGTCTTTTTGTGTATAGCTTCGATAGTTATTACTCGCCCGATGAGGCTGTATAAGTCCTAAACTTTCGTAATAACGCAGCATACGCGGACTGACTTTTGTGAGTTCGGCAACTTTGGCAAGGTTCATAAAATAGGGTTGACCTTAACAGTGGTGTCATAGTTTAGCATGTTTGTATATTTCAAAATGGTACTTGTTCCATGATCAGAAAACTCATTTTATTGGTGTTATTCGGATTAATGTCATTTGTTGCAAATGCCAAAACACTTGAACTTCAGGAGAAGAACATGCGTCAAATATTTGTGCTCCATGGTTACTCTGCTTCTATAGATGATCATTGGTTTTTAGATTTAAAACATAAAATAGAAGAAGAACATACGACTGTTACCTTAATTCCATTTCCAGATTCTGAGCATCCAGATGTGGATGCTTGGCAAAAGGTTTTAGATCAGCAGATTCCTACTGTTAATGAAAATACCTATTTTGTTGCGCACAGTTTAGGGGTGATTACGTTACTTCACTTCTTGCAAAGACATGATTATCAGAATATTGGTGGAATGATTTTAGTATCTGGATTTTCTGGTCCAATTTCAGATTTTTCTCCACTCGATGCCTATATAACAAAAAGTAAAGTCGATACGAACTACTTTAAGAATATAAAGAAAAAGTTGGTGTATTTATCTGATAATGATGGTTTGGTTCCGCCTAAACTCACTATTGAATTAGCGAAAGAAATTGATGCGCCGTACATTACAGTACCTAATGGCGGGCATTTTTTAGGAAGGGAAGGTTATACGACGTTTCCACAAGTCGTGAATTCTTTAAAAGGGATGTTAAATGATTAATAAAAATCCCCGTATTGAGCGGGGATTTTAAATTCTGTCTGAAAATTTGTAATTTTTATGCGTAGTCTATTAAGGTTGGTAAATGATACCCATGACTTTCGCAGGTAAAGCGATAATATCGAAAGTTAAGGTAAACGGAAGCAGTGGTAAATTTGCTAGCTTCTCCTTAGTTGATAAGGGCACTTTTCCGCTTTTATCGTGAAGATATTGGATTTTAAGGTGATATGGCTTAGATAAAGGGGTTGTTGTTTTAAGATTGTTTACAGGAGGATAAACAGTTCCTTCAATATTTAAATCAAATTTATGCGGTTCTAATTTCTTTGCACAGCCACATGGCACTACACCATATTTTTTAAATAAAGCTGATTCTTTCTCGTTCAATTTACCATTAGGTGGGGTGTAAGAAAATCTAATATGTCCGTAAAAACGGTTACTATTCGAAGCTGGGGCATTAAAATCTAGCTGATTACTTATTTGAATATATTGTGGATTTAGCTGGCTAATTAATTGAATAAAATCGGTACCGCCTTTATTAATCACATAACTATATTTTTTCCCTGCGATGACAATACTATCCTCTGGTTCATTAGGGAGAGATATTGATGGTTTACCGAATGCGATTACATCATCTTCAACTAAATTGATCCATTCATGACCTGAGTCATATTTTGTAAATAGCTCTCGCGTGTTTTCACCAATAATTCGATTACTTGCACAACCAGTAAGAAAGAAACTGACAAGTAGGCAGCTCATAAGAATATTCTGATTTAATATTTTAAAGTTCATTATTTCTGTTGAATTCAATAGATTTATAAAAGGCTGACTATAAACAAAAAATCGTAGTATTTAAATCTAACAATATGATTTGACCTAGCCACATTCAGACTAATTTCTACAATATTTTTATGAAGTCCCTTACTATCACATTAAAAAATTTAATTATATTTACCGTTTATCTGAGCATTACTGAATCAAATTCGACTTTGTTGTAGCCTATTTATAGATACTTTTAATTTAATCATCATCTTTTAATTGAAATAGGGTGAGTGATTTTTGGAGCAAGTTATGAACTTTCTAAAACAATCAGCCTTTATTGCTGCATTTGCTTTTATGGGTTTACCGACTGTTCAAGCAGAAGAAGTGGCTACTTTACCAACAATTCGTGTAATGGCTGAATCTGAGCTACGTGAAGAGGTGGGATTTGTACCCTTCCAAGAAGATAAAAAAGTGCGTCAAGCTCTGCAACATCATGAGTATAAAACGCATTATGATATACAAAATGCTTTAGTCCCTGAAGGCATGACTACGGTAGATTATCAGCCAGTGATGGCACAGCCTGATTTGTCTCAACTTTCTCCATTCTTACAACAATACATTTTAGCGGTAGCGGGTGGAATACAGTCTTCTGATCCAACCAATGGTATCTTTGAAATGTTAAGACCTTTGAATATTAATCGAAGTAATGTCGATGCTTATCGTGAAGGTACGATGAAAGTAAACCTTAATGACCTCATAAATTTACAGCAGCAAATTCAAGACGGTTTAAAAAGCCGTTAAAATAAAAATCCCCGCATTGAGTTGAGCGGGGATTTTTTATCTTGGTGTTAATTAAACACGTTCGATCACTGTTGCAATACCTTGACCAAGGCCGATACACATGGTCGCAAGACCAATTTGAGTATCTTGTTGTTCCATTACGTTCAACAACGTAGTGGTGATACGCGCACCAGAACAACCTAGTGGGTGACCCAAAGCAATCGCACCACCATTTAAGTTAATGATGTCTTGCTTGTCATAAATACCTAAGCCTTTCATTACTGATAAGCCTTGAGCAGCAAACGCTTCGTTTAATTCGATAGTTTGAATATCAGCCATCGTTAAACCAGCACGTTTAAGCGCTTTTTGAGTTGCTGGAACTGGACCATAACCCATGATTGCAGCATCACAACCTGCAACTGCCATAGAGCGAATCACAGCGCGTGGTTTTAAACCTAATGCTTGTGCGCGCTCAGCAGACATAAGTAACATTGCAGAAGCACCGTCAGACAACGCTGAAGATGTAGCAGCAGTTACCGTACCGCCTTTTGGATCGAATACAGGACGTAGTGCTTTGAATGATTCAAGGTTTGCATCTGGACGAATTACTTCGTCGATGTCACAAAGGATTTTAAAGCCATTTGCATCGTGACCTTCAACACCAACGATTTCGTTTTTGAAACGACCTTCTTGAGTTGCAGCCCAAGCACGGCGGTGAGATTCAACACCAAATGCGTCTTGCTCTTCACGGCTAATGCCGTTCATGCGACCTAACATTTCAGCAGTTAAGCCCATCATGTTAGATGCTTTAGCATAGTGTTTAGATGCTTCTGGGTTTAGGTCGATGCCGTGCATCATACCTACGTGGCCCATGTGCTCTACACCACCAATAATGAAGATATCACCTTGGTTAGTTGCAATCTGTGCAGCAGCAGTATGAAGTGCTTGCATAGAAGAACCACAAAGACGGTTAACAGTTTGACCTGCTACAGTTTTTGGTAAGTCAGCCAATAAGCCGATGTTTCGACCAATGTTCATACCTTGTTCTAAAGTCTGGTTTACACAGCCCCAGATCAGGTCTTCAACTTCATTGGTGTCAAATTGGTTACGAGCAACGAGTGCACGAACTAACTCAGCAGATAAGCTGTCAGCACGTACATTGCGGAACATACCGTTTTTGGTTTTACCCATTGCAGAACGTACGCCATCAACGATGACAACGTCACGTGGATTTAAAGTAGCCATTCACGTTGCTCCTTAACCGTAGAATTTTTTGTTGTTAGCAGCCATGTCACGCAACATTTGTGGCGCTTCATAAGCCTTACCTAAGTGTGCATATTTGTTGCAAAGCGCAACATATTCAGCAACACCTGTCTGGTCGATATAACGACATGGACCACCACGGAATGGAGGGAAACCTACACCCATAATCATTGCCATGTCTGCTTCAGCAGCAGTTGCAACGATGTTGTCTTCTAAGCAACGAACTGTTTCGTTACAGAAAGCAAGCATCATGCGGTCAATGATTTCTTGGTTATCAAACTCGCGTTTTTCACCCGTTACGAAAGGAGCAATGATTTCATATGCTGTTGGATCAACAGTTTTTGCTTTCTTGCCTTTCTTATCGAGTTCGTATTTGTAGAAACCAACGTCATTCTTTTGACCAAGACGTTTAGCTTCGTACATTGCTTGGATTGAACCTTTGTAGTCTGGCTTCATGCGGTCTGGGAAACCTTCAGCCATGACTTCTGCACCGTGTACACCCGTGTCGATACCAACAACGTCGATGAGGTAAGCAGGACCCATTGGCCAGCCAAACTTAGACATTACATTGTCAACTTGCTGGAAGTCTGCGCCGTCTTTTACAAGAAGGTCAAACGCACCAAAGTAAGGGAACAATACACGGTTAACCAAGAACCCTGGGCAGTCGTTTACAACGATTGGTGTTTTACCCATTTTTTGAGCAAGAACTACAGTAGTTGCAATCGCTTCTTCAGAAGTCTTTTCACCACGAATAACTTCTACAAGCGGCATCATGTGAACTGGGTTGAAGAAGTGCATACCTACAAAGTTTTCAGGACGTTGTAATGCTTTTGCTAAACGCGTAATTGAAATTGTAGACGTGTTAGACGCAATAATCGTGTTTTCACGAACATGCTTTTCAGTATCTGCAAGAACGATTTCTTTAACTTTTGGATTTTCTGTAACCGCTTCGATCACGATATCAACTTCTTTAAACTCATCGTAGCTTAAAGTAGGGCGGATACGTGCAAGGGTTTCACCCATTTGCGCAGGTTTCATTTTCTTACGTTCAACTTGTTTAGTTAACAAGCCGTTCGCTTCTGACATACCTAGTGCAAGTTGTGGGTTACCAATATCTTTCATGATGATTGGTGTGCCTTTGCTTGCCGCTTGGTAAGCAATACCACCACCCATGATACCAGCGCCAAGTACGGCTGCTTGGTTTACAGGGTGCGCGCCTTTTTCATGTTTTTTAGCAGTTTTCTTAACAACTTGGTCATTGAGGAATAAACCAATCAATGCACCAGCTTGTGGAGTAATCGCTGCTTTTGCAAAACCTTCAGCTTCAGCTTTTAATGCTTCATCACGCGTAAGGCTTGCACCTGCTTGTAATGAATCAAGTAATAATTTTGGAGCAGGGTACTGAGCAGGATTTGCTTTAGCAAGTACAGCACCTTTTGCTGTGTTGAACGCCATCATTTGTTCAAGTGGGTTCAATTTTACAGCATCAAGTTTTTCTTGGCGTTTAGCTTTCCAGTTCAAACGACCAGAAATTGCTTGCTTAACTAAGTCAGTTGCAGCTTCAAGTAATTTATCAGCAGCTACAACCGCATCTACAGCACCATCTTTAAGGGCAGCAGCCGGTTTTTTAGGAGCAGCCATCGCCATCCATTCAACCGCGTTGTCGATACCGATAAGACGGCTTAAACGTACGCTACCGCCAAAACCTGGGTAAATACCAAGTTTAATTTCTGGTAAGCCCACTTGTGCAGCTTCTGACATCACACGATAGTCACACACTAAACACATTTCAAAACCGCCGCCTAACGCCATTCCGTTAATAGCAACAACTTTTGGAATTTCTAAATCTTCAAAGCTATTGAAGATTTCGTGAACAGGCATAAGCCAGTCAACAATCGCTTTTTCGCCTTGAGCGAAGTTTTCACCAAATTCGGTAATGTCTGCCCCAACAATAAATGTTGATTTGCCCGACGTAACAACTAAGCCTTTAATATCGTTATTTGCTTTTACCGCAGCAATAGCAGCTTGGAAATCTTCAATTGTTGCACGGTTAAATTTATTGACCGACTCACCTTGTAAGTCAAAGCGGAATTCTGCAATTCCGTCCGAAAGCATTTGGACGGTAATGGCATTGCCAGCGTGGATCATGCCTGATCTCCTTGGTTTTGGAGGACTTCTAAGTTGATGTTATGAAGCGTGTGCACAGCTTTGGTACACATTTATGCTTCGCTAATCTTACGATAACTATATCTAAAAAAAACCTGACAAGTTGTATCAAGCCGTGACGCAAGGGTCATCTTATTTATTATTCAATTCATCTGTATTAAATGCATAAAAGAAATCATAAAGATAGCTGCTAATCCAAGGCTTTTGTTTTGCTTTAAATTTTTCTTTATAAAGCTCTGGAATTATCAAGATTTCTTATAAAAAATAAGAAAATTCAAAAGTTAATTTTTTGTCAAAAAAGTCAATTGTTCAATTTTTATCTTAAAAAAGCGAATAAAAATAACAACAAGTTTTAACTTTTTAAAGTGCTGAAAAAACACCGAGGCTTCTTTTATTTCTTATAAAAATATGAGACCTATTATTTGACTTATTTTTTTTACATTCGCTTTTTATAAGTCAATTTTGTTAAAATTTGTGCCAATTAAATAAACTTCCGGTTTCTATTACCTTAAATATAAGGTGAAGTTGCCCCTAATCTTTTGAAAGAGTAGCAATATGATTAAGTGGATCATATTAGCGATTTTTGTGATATCAGCATTGTATATCCAGCATCGCGGCAAAGTGCGTCACTCGTTTTATCGTCAATTTTTTGACCATTCAACCTTGCTCGCACCGATTAACTTTTTAATGTACATCTTTTCAAAGGTGCCGAATCAACCTTATATCGACACCCAGCATTTTAAAGATTTAAAAGTGTTGGATGAAAATTGGGAAATGATTCGTGATGAAGCGAAAGCTTTATATGATCAAGGTGGGATCAAAGCTTCAAGTACATATAACGACTTAGGTTTTAACTCATTCTTTAAAACAGGTTGGAAGCGTTTTTACCTCAAATGGTACGAATCGAGTCATCCGTCTGCTGCTGAGCTCTGCCCTAAAACCACAGCACTTCTTAAAACATTGCCGACAATTAAAGCAGCAATGTTTACAGAGCTTGCACCTGACAGCCGTTTGGTAAGACACCGTGACCCATATGCAGGTTCACTGCGTTATCATTTGGGTTTAATTACGCCAAATGATGATCGTTGTTTTATTGATGTTGATGGTGAAAGATACTCTTGGCGTGATGGTCAAAGTGTCGTGTTTGATGAAACCTATATTCACTATGCTGAAAATAAGACGGATCAAAACCGCATTATTTTCTTTGCAGATGTTGAACGTCCAATGAAAGTGAAATGGATGGAACGTTTCAATCATTGGTTTGGTCGTAAAGTGATGACTGCGGCAAGTTCACCGAATGAAACAGGTGACCAAACTGGTGGTTTAAATAAAGCTTTTGGTTATGTTTATCAAATTCGCATTAAAGCTAAAGCATTAAAAGCTAAAAACCGTAAGTTGTATTACTTCTTAAAATGGTTATTAATGCTTGGGATTTTCTTCCTGATTTTTGTTCGACCATATGTATTTTAATTAAAACGCCCGAAAGGGCGTTTTTTTATGCTCACCAGTACTTAATAGATTTTGTGACTTATTTCACAGTGCTGGCAATTTGTTACAACTATTAAAAGCCAAGGACCAATTTTGATTCTACAATGGCGCGGTTTTTTCGAAGACTGGTTAGCGGAAGTAGGTTTTAAAATGGCTCATGCTCATCACGCAGTTCATGCACATGTTCATCATATCGAAGAGAGAAAAGAAGAAAGCTCTCAAGATGATTTAAAAATGAAAGTGATGTTAAGACAAACAGCTTCGACGACTGAAAAACATAAAAAATCTGATGTGAAAAGTCATCAATCTGAAGATCAAAATATTAATTTGCATAAGTTCTCAAGTAAGCTTGAAAGTATATCTGCCAACCATAGTAAAGAGAAATGTGCCAAGAATATTCGCATTGCTTTACAAGCAGCAGGCGCCGATGTATCTAAGCATCCGGTAGCAGCTTCAGACTGGGGGCATACACTTGAGAAGAACGGTTATAAGAAAATTAAACCTGCTTTTAATCGTCCTCAAGAAGGCGATATTTATATTATTGAGCGAACAAGTGGTCATACATATGGTCATATTGCGGGATATACAGGGAATGGGTGGTTCTCAGATTTTCGCCAAAAAACTTATGCGGTCTATAAAGAAAAAGACGTGAAATATAGCTACTATCGCCTCGATTCTTAAGCGAGTACGACATAGTCTGTCGGGACATATCCAAATCTGTTTCCAAATTTGGCTTCTGGCACAGTAAAGCACTTGAAAACTCAGGTTGAAAACATCACATTAGATATTCAGTATTAAGCCATGTCTGCCAATAGTGAATCAAAACGCTCGTCCCCATATTGAAAAAATTTTAGCCCATATGACCCAACTTCCAGGCGTTTATAAAATGCTAGGGAAAGAGGGAGAATTGTTATATGTCGGCAAAGCGAAAAACCTAAAGAATCGGGTATCGAGTTATTTTGTTAAAACCATTGAGCATCCTAAAACTCAGGCTTTAGTTGCCAGAATTTATGATATTGAAACTTTAGTCACTCGTTCAGAAACTGAAGCACTACTCCTTGAGCAAAATTTAATTAAACAACATCGTCCGCCTTATAACATTATGCTGCGGGACGATAAGTCATATGTCTATATTTTTGTGTCGGCAGATAAGCCCTATCCTCGACTTGCTAGTGGTCGCGGCAAAGGGAAGCACCAAATTGGTAAGTTCTTTGGACCTTATCCAAGTGCCTATAGTGCCCGTGATACTTTACTCGTTCTACAAAAGCTTTTTAATGTACGTCAGTGTGAAAATAGCTACTTTGCACAGCGCAAGCGCCCGTGTTTGCAATATCAGATCAAGCGTTGTTCTGCACCTTGTGTAGGGCTGATTTCACCCGAAGATTATAAAGAAGACATTAATAATAGTATTCGCTTTTTGCAAGGTGATACCAAAGAGCTTAATCAAGAGCTCATTGCAAAAATGGAACAAGCGGCGGCTGAACTTGAATTTGAAAAAGCTGTTTTTTACCGTGACCGATTGTCTTTACTGCGTGAAGTTCAAGCACAACAAGCTGTGTTTAAAGTCAAAGGTGAGGCGGATATTCTGGCGATTGCTTATCAGGCTGGCGTGACATGCGTGCAGATTATGTATGTGCGCAATGGGCGGATGCTAGGTGGGAAAAGTTATTTCCCTGACATGCTTGGTGATGATCTTGGGCAAATGCTGAGTGACTTTATGGCAAACTTTTACTTTCAGGTTGCAGATGAAGTACCCAATGAACTGATTGTGAACATTGCATTGCCTGACCGTAAAGAATTAGAAGAAGCATTGGCACAGCAGTTTGACAAAAAGGTTCAGATTAAGAGTAATGTTCGAGAAACTCGTGCCGAATGGCTAGAGTTAGCTGAAATGAATGTTCAACATGCGATTAAGGGGCAGTTGAGTAACCATTTAGAACTCAATGAACGCTTCCATCAGTTAGAGCAAGTGATTGGAAGACCCGTTGATCGCATCGAATGTTTTGATATTAGCCATACCATGGGCGAAGCTCCAATTGCTTCATGTGTGGTGTTTGACCAAGGCGGTGCTCGTAAGCGTGACTATCGTCAATTTGCCATTCAAGACATTACCGCTGGCGATGACTATGCAGCGATGCGCCAAGCCTTAACACGCCGTTATAAAAAAGCCATATTGCCTGATTTGCTGTTGATTGATGGTGGTAAAGGTCAACTTCACATGGCAATGGAAGTTATGCAAGAGCTTGGACTTGATGCTTTTATGGTGGGGGTATCTAAAGGCGAAGGGCGTAAACCGGGTCTTGAAACCCTGCATTTTACAGATGGCACAAAAATCCAGTTACCAGAAGATCATAAAGCATTACATTTAATTCAACAGGTGCGTGATGAAGCCCATCGCTTCGCAATTACTAAACACCGAGCTAAACGTGATAAACGCCGTAGCACTTCAGTTTTAGAAGCGATTCCGGGACTGGGTCCAAAGCGCCGTCGAGATTTATTAACTCATTTTGGTGGGATTCAAGGTGTTTTAAAAGCATCTGAAAAAGAACTCACGCTTGTGCCTGGTTTTGGTGAAATGATGGCAAGAACGATTTATAAAATTCTGCATGAATAAGCATCGTTTTAAAGGCGGAGTGACAAAATAGCTCGCCAATTACTAAAGGATTGACCATTCACATTCCAATCAAAATGAGGAAAGATCGTCCCTAATAACACTTTTGTTTTAGGGAAAGGAATGTCTTTGCTGCAATTGTTTGAAGAAATAAAACAAAAGGAATGGATTGAAATACCTGAAGGGTGGCTGCAAGGACGGACAGTGTTTGGCGGTCTTGTTGCGGGATTACTGATGCAAAAAGCGTGCGCCAATATTCAAGATCCAAATAAAAGATTATTAAGTTGTAGTGTTACTTTTGTGGGACCTGTACAGCAGGGGCCTGCTCAATTGACTGTTGAAATTTTAAGGGAAGGGAAGTCGGTCACTACACTTGAAACCCGTTTATGGCAAGATGGTGCGGTAAAAACTATTTTGGTCGCAAGCTTTGGTGTACCTCGTGCGTCGAATATTGAAGTACGGCAAGAACCTATTGTGCCAGTTTATGCACCACCTGAAGATTTACAGCCGATTCCTTTTGCTAGACAAATGCCAGAATGCTATCAACATTTTGATGTATGCTGGGCAGAAGGTCATTATCCTGTTACAGGAAGTCAGTATGCTGACTTTGGAGGATGGTCAAGGTTCTCTCCAGAGAAGCATGAAAATCGTCAAATGACATTGCCAGATTTAATTGTTTTGATGGATATTTGGCCACCTGGTGTATTGCCGATGTTTAAACAAGTTGCACCTGCAAGTTCTTTAACTTGGCACATTACCTATGTCCATCCATTTCCACATCAATTATGTGACTGGTTTAAATATAAAGTGGTGACTGAATATGCTGGTGAAGGTTATTCCACGGAATATGCCCATCTTTGGGACCAAAATGATCGTTTAATTGCAATTTTACGGCAAACTGTTACGGTATTTACCTAAGCAGTCCACTTCCTCGATTCGTATATTTCGTATAAAGTGGCTGTTACAGATAGATACAATATTGAAGAATGTATTTTTGTCTGTTACAAGATGCATGAAGACTAAATTGGCGGTGTTTATGACCACAGGGCGAATCCTGAATATCCCAAATATCCTAACGTTGGCGCGTATCGCGCTTATTCCTGTATTTTTGGTGATTGCGTATTGGCCGCCTGCAATGGGTATTGGTGAGCAAGCAGGAAATATGAGTCGTCATATTATCTTGACGGCTATTTTTGTGTTGGCTGCTATTACCGATTGGTTTGATGGCTATTTGGCACGAACTTTAAACCAGACTTCAGCATTTGGCCGTTTTTTAGATCCAGTTGCAGATAAGCTCATGGTGGCGGCAGCACTGATTGTTTTGGTGCAGTGGAATCCAACCATTTCCATGGCTTTTGCGGCAATTGTTATTATTTCACGGGAAATTACAGTTTCTGCTTTACGTGAGTGGATGGCAGAACTTGGCGCAAGAACGAGTGTGGCTGTATCGACAGTAGGTAAATATAAAACAGCTTTTCAGATGATAGCCATTAGTGTGTTCTTACTCAATTGGCAACCTTTAGAAATGTTGGCTTACGCGTTGTTATATACAGCAGTCATTTTAACTTTATGGTCAATGTTTATTTACCTTAAAGCAGCTTGGCCGTATTTAAAGCAACCTTAAGCACATATTGAATGATTAAGCCTTTCTATAATGAAAGGCTTTTTTATTTTCAAAAGTGCAAGAATCGGGTCGTCATGGGGCTTTAGCTACTTTAATGTAAGATATAAGTGCTAAGGAGGTGACACATGCAAATGCTTTCTTCTCGGCAATTTGCTGTAATTGCCAATGTAATTGAATATTTATATGAACATCTAGACCAACAACCGAGTCTGGACGATGTTGCGAGCCATATGAATTTAAGTTCAGGTTATATCCAACGTCAGTTTCAGGAATGGGTGGGGATTAGCCCGAAAAAATTTGTCCAATATATGAGTTTGCAGCAGGCTAAATATTATTTGCTGCAAAAGCGAAGCTTATTAGAAACTGCTTTAAACACAGGCTTGTCGGGTACTGGTCGTTTACATGATCTGTTTATTCAGCTCGAAGGGATGACACCTGGTGAGTATAAACAGCAAGGCGAAGGCGTGATTCTTAATTATTCGGTTGAGACAAGCCCCTTCGGTGAGCTGTTGGTGGTAAGTAGTGAAAAGGGTATATGTTCTATACGGTTTATCGAAACTCATGAGAATATTGAAGATTTAATTAAGCAGTATTTCCCAAAAGCCCAATTGAAAAATCAGTCACCGATTTGGCATAAACAAGTTGCAGAATGGTTCGAACAAGATTTTTCAGAACACTTACAGCAGAAACTTCCTCTTAATTTGGCGGGAACCCCATTCCAGTTGCAAGTCTGGGAAGCGTTACTGACTATTCCAGAAGGTCAATTGCGGACTTATCAAGATATTGCGGAGCAAATTGGCAAACCTAAAGCAGTCAGAGCCGTTGCTACAGCAATTGGACAAAATCCAATTGCATATTTGATTCCCTGTCATCGAGTGATCCGCGCAACAGGAATGGTCGGAGAATATCATTGGCAAAAGGGGCGTAAATTGGCATTGTTAGCTTGGGAGATGTCAAAGCAACATGGAGAGACCGTATGACCTTGGATTTATTTTCTCCAGAGCCTTGTGAGAATTTATTACCCTACGATGGTGAAGTTCAGGACTATGGTTGTATTTTAAGCCCAGAAGAAGCTGAACAATATTTTCACTATCTTTACCAGCACCTCGCGTGGAAACATGACGAGGCTAAATTGTATGGCAAGCACTTTATTACAGCTCGAAAAGTTGCATGGTATGGAGATGACTATTATCAATATAAATATTCGGGTGTCGCACGTGATTCGTTGCCGTGGGACAAAGCACTCGCCAAATTAAAACAACAGGTAGAGCAAATACTTTCAGAGAAATTTAATTCTTGCTTAGCAAATCTCTATGAAGATGGAACTCAAGGTATGGCTTGGCACAGTGATTCGGATGTGTCTTTGGCAAAAACCACAACAATTGCTTCTTTAAGCTTTGGAGCTACCCGAAAATTTTCTTTTAGGCACATTCAAAGTAAAGAGAAAGTTGAATTGTGGCTCCAACCAGGTCAACTCATTGTGATGCGTGGAGAGACGCAACAATATTGGCAACACCGTTTAAATCGCTCAACAAAAATTTTACAACCACGTATTAATCTTACTTTTCGGCAATTTCAGTTCTTATAAAAATTGGATAAGAAAAAAGCCCATGATGGCAACATGAGCTTATTCCTCTGAGGGGGATGCTTCTATTGATGAGCTGCTGATGAAAAGAATCACCAATAGGAGCTAAAATCATAATATGAGAATATTGTGAGATATTCAATATTTTAAAGTGTAAGAAAAGGTTAAATTATCATAAGGTGGAGTTTTAGATTTCACCTTTTTCAGATAACTCCATAAAACGCTGCTCAATAAGTGCTGCATTTTCTTGTAAAATTTCGATGAGCTTTTCAACATTTAAAAAATCAAAACGATTTTTAGAGGCAACTAGAGTTAAAGCTAAAGGCACTTCTTTGTTCGAAAAACGTACTGGAACGGCAAGCCCAGAAACATTTGGGTCAATCTCACCTTGTGAGAAATAGAAGCCTTGTTTTTTAATTTTTCGCATACGCTGAATAAAGCTCGGTTCATCTTCAGCAAAACCTGATTGTTTTAATTCTTGTTGATAACGATGATAGTAATCTTGCATCCGTTGTTTACTTAAATGCGAAACCATCGTTTTTGGAGATGACCCAACGTAAATCGGTCTTGGGCAGCCTCGACCATACGAGAGCAGTTCAGTGTCTTTAAATATTTCATGATGAATGTCGATGCAATAGTCATCATTTAAATAGGTGAGCAAGCAGCACAGTTCGGTGCGCTCTACAATATTTCGCATAAACGGTGTGCTGATTTGAACTAATGGGTCTGTTGTGCGAGATATGTAGTCAAGAACTGCAATTTTTGAGCCTAAGGTATAATCGCCAGATGTCCCATTAATGCGTTTTAATAGATCAGTAGACACTAATTCTTTGAGGTAACGGTAACTGGTTGGTTTAGACAAGCCAAGTTCTTCGCAAATAATATCGACATTAATGACTGGACGCGAAACTGAAAATAAGTCCAGTACGGTTAAAATTTTGCCAAAACTTGAAATTGCCATAGTGTCTTGTTCGTATCCTTTAACAATGAGTCATCTTTGAGTTTTTATAACAGAAAAAAAGAGAATTTGTCTCAATTCTAAAATAAATGCCTGATTTGAGTATTTTACCCTGACAAAGAGAAAACTTCTCTTGGCTAATACATCATATACGATAATTAAAAAACATATCAAATTATCAAATAGAGATATTTTAGTTGACTAAATTGCTTTATTTTGAAAAAATTGCCAAACAAAATATCTAATCGAGAAATTAGTCGGTTCTAGGCGAATTTCTTGATACCTCTTCTTTCCAAAGTTTGGCC
Organism: Acinetobacter sp. ACIN00229; assembly: GCF_016106645.1. Taxonomy (NCBI): domain Bacteria; kingdom Pseudomonadati; phylum Pseudomonadota; class Gammaproteobacteria; order Moraxellales; family Moraxellaceae; genus Acinetobacter; species Acinetobacter sp. ACIN00229. Next base: position 101,601 of record NZ_JADWOM010000012.1, on the reverse strand, counting down.
GTTTAAATAGCGCCCAAATTGAAATCATCTGGGCCAATCAGGCAGGATGTGGAAAAATCATTGTATTGAAGGATGCTCCTCATCTCATTTGCTTTTAGGCAAATGGCAAAGTTTTGTTGTCTCTAGAAAGACAATTGAACATTGAAGGGCATGCTCATCAGTTCAAATCTGTATTTGAGATGGGTTCATGTTATTAAAGCAAATACTGGCGTTTCGCCCGAGTAGGCTTGATCTGATCTTTGCAATAAAAACATTTATTGCCGGAATGTTGGCGTTATTTGTTTCATTTGAATTAGATCTGATTAACCCGATGTGGTCGATTGGTACAGTCCTGATTATTGCCAATCCTTATTCAGGAATGGTGTCCTCTAAGTGTGTCTATCGTGTTATAGGAACGATGGGTGGGGCAGTAGTTGCCTTAACGCTAACGCCACATCTCATTAATACACCTTGGTTGTTTACCGTGGTGTTGTCGTTGTGGGTGGGTTTTGCACTTTATGTGTCTTTACTTGACCGGACTCCACGCAGTTATGCTTTTATGCTGGCGGGTTACTCGACAGCCATGATTGTCTTTAATGCGATTACGTATATTGATCAATACAATATTTTTGATATTGCTTTAGCTCGGGTCATTGAGATTTCGATTGGGGTGATTTCAAGTGCTGTGGTTTCTGCCACGATTCTTCCAATGCACATTGGTTCTGCGATTAAGCAGCGCGTCATTAAAACGCTTAAAGATACAGAAAATCTGTTTGCTAATTTATTAACTGCTGACCCTCAGCAGAACAATACGCAACTTTTAGCCACTATCACTCGTGATACCACAGATATTCATGCTTTGGCAGTACATTTGAGTTATGAGAAAGGTGAGTTGCATGGCATGACCAAACCCTTGCAGGAAATGCTGCATCAAATCTCAATGGTCGTTGCGAATCTGGTTGCTTTATCTGAACGTATTAAGCAGCTTCAAGAACTTAGGTTTATCGAAACTCATTCAGAAAAACTGCAACAACTTTCAGCTCATGTTGTACATTTTCTGGAGCAAAAAGAATTAATTATTGATGAAAATATTTTGCAGTTGCCAGATGAGTTTGAAAGTGATTTCTTGAGTTTAATGGAATCGGCTTCTACACATCAGCAAGTTTTGGTCGCTGCTATGAAAATGGATGTACGCCATTTCATTAGCAATGTTTTAGCGGTTAAAGTCTTGTGGCAAAGAATTCAGCAAGGCAATAAAGAAATCCCTGACAACATTACGCCAATGACCACTAAATACCCAAGTTTACACCGTGACCATGGTGTGGCTATTCGAGGTGGCATTAGTGCAGTCCTTATTACATTTATTGTGACTGGGGTCTGGATTATTTCAGGCTGGAAAGCTGGATTTATGATGGCGCAAATGGGCGCAGTAACAGCCTGTATTTTAACGGCCTTAGATAATCCCGTTCCGGTTTTACGTATTTTTATCTGGGGCAGTATTGCTTCAGCAGTTTTAGTCTTTGTTTATGCATTTGGTATTTTCCCTCATGTCACCACATTCTGGGAACTTGGACTGGTTCTATTGCCGATGTTCCTGTTTGCTGTGTCTATGATGGCCAATCAAATGCTTATGCCAGTAGGCATGGTCTTGGGTATTAATACCATGATGGGCCTGAATCTACACAATGCTTATAGCATGGATGCGGTGTCTTATCTTGATGGTTCTTTTGCCATGATTTTAGGTGTCTTAGTGTCTTTAGTTGTTATCGACGTTGTTCGTGCAATGTCTCCAGACACGAGTGCCAGCCGTATTCTGGCCTTGCATTATCGTGCAATGAGACAAGCGATCTATTTGCCTTATGGTCTTGATTTTAAAGTTCACCTACGCAGTATGCTGGACCGAATTGGAATTCTTAACAGTAAAGTAGTGCAATCTAATGAGATTAAAACCTCAATTCATCAAGCATTGATTGAGTCGAGCAGTATTGTCGATTTAAGTAGATTACAAGAACTGGCAAATCAGTCTCCGCAAAATTCAGAACTGGCTCATCACATCGGAAATTTGCAACAAAATCTAGATGAATTGTTTAGAGCCAAAGAAAATGATGTAGATAATACGGTGGCTTTGGTTGAGCAAATCCATCACGGTTTATTTGAATTAAAACAGCTTGCTTCAAATATTGAAGATATGACGATGCGACAAAGATTACTCATTTCACTTAACAATATTGCTTATAGCATGTGTCATGTTTCATCAGATCAAATGAATGAGAACAGTACCTTGAGAGGAGCGACAGCAAATGGGTGAGTTTAATGTTTATGGTATTTACGTGCCTTCTTTGCTCGTTCAAGCCCTCTTGGCATATATATGTTTTCGTGGGTTAAGTCCTTTGACCAACAAGTGGATTGCACAAGGCTGGATTGCATTACCTAGTATTTTCAATTTGTGCTTTTACCTTTTATTGCTTTTGGTAATACATCAAATTTTTGTTGGGGTGGGTGCATAGAGATGATTGCGAAATTAAAGATTGAGTTAGGTGAGTGAAATGAATCAGGTGGATTTGAAAAAGGTCATCCGTCCAGTAATTTTGATTGTCGCATTAATGGTGGCGGTCTATACCATTGTGCATTTGTGGAACTACTATAATGCAGCGCCGTGGACACGCGATGGTCGAGTGCGTGGTGATGTTATTCAAGTATCTTCGGATGTCGCTGGCCTTGTCACAGAAGTATTGGTTCAAGATAACCAGACTGTAAAAAAAGGTCAGGTTCTCTTTAAAATTGATGTTTCTCGTCGAGCTTTAGATGTAGAGCAGGCCAAATCGGATTTAGCAAAAGCAAATGCAGCCTTTGCTCAAGCGCAGGCGGGTTTGGCACAAGCAAAAGCGAACTTGATTAAATCAGCTAGTAATATCAAATTGGCCGAGAAAAATGCCGGTCGTTACTCGAACCTAATGGATGGCGCTATCTCTAAGCAAGAACAAGACCAAGTGTTTGCCACACGTGATCAATCCCTTGCAGAGCATGAGCAACTCCAAGCAGCAATTCAGCAGGCAGAAGCAACTGTTAAGCAACAACAGGCCCTCATTGAGGTTGCAACGAGCAATTTGCATTTAGCCGAACTTAATATGCATCGTGCTGCGGTAATTGCTCCAGCTGATGGTACGTTATCTAACTTTGATATGCGCCCAGGTAACTATGTTCAAGTGGGACAGGCTGTTGCAGCATTACTTGATCGTAAACAGCTCTATGTGGTGGGTTACTTTGAAGAGACGAAGTTAAATCGTATTCATGTAGGCGATCAGGCTACTGTGCAATTAATGGGTGATAACCAGAAAATTAAAGGTCATGTACAAGGTATTGCATCGGGTATTGAAGATCGTGAGCGCTCAAGCAGTTCTAAGCTTCTTGCTAATGTAAATCCAACTTTTAGTTGGGTTCGTTTAGCACAGCGCGTACCTGTGAAGATTGTATTAGATGAAACACCGAAGAATGAACTTGCTTTTGTTTCTGGACGAACTGCGACTGTGCATATCGTTGAAAAATAAAATCGAAGTGATTTAATTAAAAAAAGCATGTAGTTTTAATTACATGCTTTTTGTTTTATGGCGTTAATCCAACTGGATTTCGATACCAACTCTGAATGAGTAGTGCAGCAGCAAAACTATCAGCCGAGAGTTTTTTTGCTCGACCTTGTTCTTGGTAAAAACCTAGCTCTTCTCTCGCTTCACGTGTAGTTAAGCGCTCATCTACCATCAACGTTTCTATGTTGGTTTGATGACGTAAACGTCTCGCAAATTTGCGGGCACGTATAGAGAGTTCTGACTCACTATCATCCATATTTAATGGCAGGCCAACCAAAAATAAATTGGGTTGCCATTCTTTCACAATTTTTAAGAGTTGATCCCAATTTGGAATACCATCTTTCATAACAAATAGAGGGAGAGGGTTGGCACTTTCAATTGAAGACTGGCCAATCGCCATTCCCATTTTTTGAGTACCAAAGTCAAAAGCCATAATCGATTTTGATTGTGTTTCGGTCATTAAGCGTGTCCGATTTCAGATGCTAGCCACGCACGATCTACACCAATTTTTTTATAAGCTGCATCCCAACGGTCGTCATAAGGCAGGTTAAAAATCAGATCCATATCGGCATCACAAATGAGCCAGTCACCACGCGTAATTTCGTCTTCTAACTGATTTTTGCTCCAGCTCGCATAGCCTAAAGCGATCTGATATCGACCTACGCCTTCATTATGGGCAATCGCGTCTAGAATATCTTTACTGGTGGTAATACAAACATTTTCACCTACAGCAATAGATGAATGCCATGTTGGTTGTCCAGTATGAAGAACAAATCCAGCTTCAGGACGTAATGGCCCACCTTGTAAAACCGCATGTGGATTTACATTGTCTGCTTCAATGTCGAGATCATTGAGTAATTCTTTAATTTGAATACCAGAAGGACGATTAATAATAATGCCTTGAGCACCTTCTTCATCATGACGGGCAAGATAAATTACAGTGTTTGCGAAAAAGTCATCTGCCATTTCTGGCGGGGCAATCAGACAACGGTGAGTCAGATATTGTTTGGTCACCTAAGCGGTTCTCCCTCAAAAAATGTCACTAGAGGGCCTCTCGACCCTTTTATCTATATAGGTTCTTTTTATCAACATACAAGAGTTAATCGGATTTCGCCAATCTTTTTCTCTCATTTTCTTTATTAATTTGAAGAAGCCTGAAATTTAAGTTGGCGTAATTGTTTTGCGTGTTGCAAGGTTGTTTCATTAATTTCAACCCCACCTGACATGCGAGCTAACTCAAAAATGATTTGATTTTCATCAAGTTCTACAATTGTACTGCTGGCTGGGTCAGTTTGTTGTTTTTTCACTAATAAATGCTGATCAGATTGTGCAGCAACTTGTGCTTGGTGAGTAATACATAAGAGCTGGACATGTTGTGCCAAGTCAGCAAGTAAACGTCCTACAACTTCTGCGGTGCCACCACTAATTCCGACATCGATCTCATCAAACACCAAAACTTCAGATTCAGTTTTTTCTGCATTCATGACTTGCATGACGAGGGCAATACGAGAAAGTTCACCACCTGAGGCCACTCGTGCCAATGGTTGTGGAGGAATACCTTTATTGGCAGTAAATAAAAGTTGAATAAAGCTTAAACCCTCTGCACCTGGTTGCTCTAATGGTTCGAACTTAAACTCGAAGTGTGCCTCTGGTAGTGCTAAAGGTTTCACTTGTTCAGTTAATTGTTTCGCAAGCGGAGCGGCAGCTTCACGACGAATATTGTCTAAATGCTGAGCTTTTTCTAAAAACTCCTCATGCGATTTTTCAACTTGTTCTGCCAATGTTTCTGGGTCTTCAAGTTGATGCAATTGCTCAAGCTCACTTTGCCAAGTTTCGTATTCTTCTTTAAGTGTTTCCGGTTGAGTGCGGTATTTACGTGCCAGACGATGGAAAACTTCCAATTTGGAGTTTAGTTCTTCCATTCGCTCGGGATCAAAACTTTGGCGATCAATAAATTGACGCAAGTTTGCCGTTGCATCGTCTATTTCACTTTGAGCATTCAGTAAAGAATTATAGATCTCAGAAAGTTGTTCGCTGCGCCCCGCATGGGACTCTAATCTGCGAATAATCGAAGATATTTCTTGAGTAATGTTCTGCTCAGCTTCATCTAAGACATTTAAGCTAAAGCTACAGTCTTGCATGATATGTTCATGATGACTAAGTCGATCAAACTCTTGCTCAATTTCTTTATAGTCGGTTTGAATGACCTCTTCGAGTTCTTCAATTTGATGCTCTAAAGTACCAATCCGTTGTAGACGGGTTGCTTGTGCATCTAGGGCTGCTTGGTGCAAACGAATGGTACGTTGCCATGAGCTATAGGCTTCACGGACATCATTCGCTTCAGCATAAAAATTGTTATAACGGTCTAGCCAATGCTTTGGATAAGGCGGTTCAAGCAGCTGCTGCTGGCTGTGCTGACTATAGAGTTGAACCAGCAAACGCCCTAACTCTTTAAGTTCAGATAGACTACTCGGGCGTCCATTAACCCATGCTTTACTACGGCCAGTTGCAAAAATAACACGACGTAAATGAATTTCCCCAGAATCATCATCTAGCTCGTGGTCTTGGAGCCATTTTGCTTCAGGACTATTATTCTGATAGGTGAAAACCGCGGTAATATCCGCTTTGTCCGAACCATAACGGACATAATTTGTATCTGTACGTTCCCCTAGGCAGGCAGAGAGTGCATCCAGTAATAATGATTTTCCGGCACCTGTTTCGCCTGTTAGAACATTAAATCCCTGTTCTATATCAATAGCTAAATGATCAGCTAATGCAAAATTAATTAAAGTTAAATGTGTGAGCATAAACGCATCCAACGCGCCAAATTATGGGTTAAAGATAGAGAAGTTTTGAATTTGCTACAAGTGATCTATTATTCTAACTGAAATTATAGAACAGCAAGATTGCGGATATTTACAATGAAAAAAACATTCAGCTTACCGAAACCACCCATAGGGATGGTCAATCGTCATAAAAAAAACAATCCTGCAGAAATGAATAAAATTTTAAATCAACATTTTAATGCATTTAAACAAGCAGCTGCACAAGGTGATTATGCCAAAGCTTATCAACATGTTAAACAAGCTGTTAGCTTAGTTCCTAAGCATCCGGGAGCTTTATCTGACTTGGCTTATACCGAATTGCGCTTAGGCCGTTATAACGAGGCCTATCAACATTATTTACAAGCGATTCAGGTGAGTGGAACTAATGTAAATACAAACTTATATGATGGACTCACAGAGGTTTGTCATCATTTAAATAAAAAAGAAGAAACAATCAAATTTGGACGCTTAGCAATTACAACAAAAAAAGAGCTAGCCAAGAGCGAACCTATTTTATCGATTCCAGATCATGCACCACCAGCATTTAGTACAAACCCTGCAGAAAATATTATTGCCTTCTCATTATTTGGGGCAAATCCTCGCTATTGTGAAACCTCTATTTTAAATACTCAGCTAGCCAAACAGATTTATCCAGAATGGACGTGTCGATTTTATGTTGATGATACGGTGCCAGTACTTGTGCAACAGCGGTTAAAAGAAAAGGGCGCGCAAGTCATCCAAGTTACAGATACTCAAAAACAACTATCTGGACTGTTTTGGCGCTTTTTTGTGATGGATGATCCTACAATTAAGCGCTTTCTAATACGTGATGCTGACTCAATTGTGTCGTACCGCGAAAAGGCTGCTGTAGATGTATGGCTCAAGAGTGATAAATGGTTTCATTTAATGCGCGATAATTATTCTCATACTGAGTTGATTTTGGCTGGAATGTGGGGTGGATGTATAGGGATTTTTCATAATATTGAAGCACATATCAGGGATTATGTTGCCACCGGACGTTATCTGGATAATCGGGTGATGGATCAGCATTATTTACGCTACTGTATTTGGCCGACTTTAAAACAAAGTGTGCTTATACACGATAGTCAGCAATTCGATTCAGATGCTATCGATTTTCCAGCTTATGATCTGGCGTTAATGCAAAACGACAGTGAAAATTTTCATGTAGGAATGAATGACGGTTCACCGGTAATTGCTACAGCAGTTGTCCATCCAACGGCGCAAAAAGTGTGTTGGATACTCCTAGATGAAAATCAGGTCGAAGTTTGCAGATACGATGCAATTGTGTCGAATAGTCGAAATATTGAGATTAACTTACCTTATGCTTTTGCCAAAAAAATTCAGGCACAGCAGTGGAAATTACAAGTCTATCCGTATGAAAACTGATTGATTAGTTATTTAGGCACAATTAAACTACATTCATCATAATTTATATAAATACGGCATTATCTGGAGAATCTGCATGAGTTCAACCCAATTTGATCATGTAACGGTCATCAAAAAATCAAACGTTTATTTTGGTGGAGCATGTATCAGCCATACCGTGCAATTTGAAGATGGAACTAAAAAAACATTAGGTGTTATTTTGCCGACTGAGCAAGCTTTAACTTTTGAAACACATGTTCCTGAGCGTATGGAAATTATTTCAGGCGAATGTCGCGTAACAATTGCAGACAGCACTGAAAGTGAATTGTTCCGTGCAGGCCAATCATTTTATGTACCGGGCAACAGTCTTTTTAAAATCGAAACTGACGAAGTACTCGATTATGTATGCCATTTAGAAGGCTAAGAAATTCCTGTTCAAATCGGGTACACTATGCCCAAAGAAATCCTGTGAAGTTGGCTTTGCAGGATTTTTATTTTTTTGCTCAAACGTTGTTAGAGGTCATGCATGGCAAAACAGGAATATTATTATGGCGTTCATTCAGTGGAGTCATTGTTAGAACTTGAGCCGGAGCGTGTGCTAACCCTGTTTACTTTAAAAGGACGGGATGATCAGCGTTTGCAAAAGATTTTGCAATTGGCAGAGCCTTTTGGAATCAGTGTACAAAAAGCAAGCCGCGATAGCCTTGAGAAACTTGCAGGTTTACCATTTCATCAAGGTGTAGTTGCCGCAGTACGTCCACATCCTGTCTTGAATGAGCAAGATCTTGATCAAATTTTAAGAGAAACTCCAGATGCCTTGTTGTTGGCATTGGATCAGGTGACAGATCCACATAACTTAGGGGCTTGTATCCGTACCGCCGCTGCGATGGGTGTGCAAGCCGTGATTGTGCCTCGTGATCGTTCGGCTAGTTTGACACCAACTGCTCGTAAGGTGGCAGCAGGTGGAGCCGAGAAAGTTAAATTTATTCAAGTTACAAATTTAGCTCGTACATTAGCTCATCTTAAAGAAACAACTCATGTACGCGTAATTGGCACTATGCTTGATGAAAGTGCATTACCACTTCAAAAATGTGATTTCTCTGGCGCCGTTGTGATTGTAATGGGAGCTGAAGACACTGGTTTGCGTCCTATTACTCAGGCGCAGTGTGATCATAAAGTTTATATTCCGATGTCAGGAAATCTACAAAGTCTAAATGTCAGCGTAGCGACAGGTATGGCACTTTATGAGGCTTGCCGTCAGCGTTCTGAGGTATAATCTCGCTGCCTTTTTAGTTTTTAAGTCATCTTGATATGTCTCCCCGTAAGCAAGGTTATTTCTTTGTATTGGTGACCATGTGTATTTGGGGCGGGTTTACGCTTTTTGCCCGTTTAAATGCACAGTGGCATATCAGTGCTTGGGACATAGCCGCATTGCGTTTCGCTATAGCCTTTCTAATTTTAATGCCCATTTTAATCTATAAAAAAGATCTCGCTTTTTTATGGAGTAAGCATGCTGTTATTTTGGCCTTGATTGGCGGGGTCATTTATTGTCTCACCGTCTATACCGCTTTTCTCTATGCTCCCGCTGCGCATGCTGCAATTTTCTTAAATGGTTGTATCCCAATTTGTACTGCGTTTGCAGCATACATTTTATTTAGGCAACCGTTTGATAAGCATACATGGGTGAGTCTGGTAATTATGATTACTGCCTTGACGCTCATGAGCGTGTTGATGTTGCAAGGTAATGCTTCTGCTTTTGGCGTGGGTGATTTACTTCTTTTTATTAGTGCGATTTGGTGGGGTATTTTCACTGTATTACTTAAACAGTGGAAACTTTCTGCATGGCACTCTATGGCAAGTGTTGCGATTTGGTCTGCAATTATTTACTTGCCCATCTATGCTTTATTTTTACCAAAGCATTTTATGGAAGTTAGTCCTGTCCATTTAGCGATACAGGGCATTTTCCATGGTGTATTTGTGGTTATTATTGCAACTCTGACTTATGTGGCAGCGATTCAGCGACTTGGCGCTTTTAAAACAGGAAGTATTGTAACTTTGGCGCCGTTTATTGCTGCCATTTTAGCGGTACCTTTACTCGGTGAAGCATTAAGTCCATCTATTGTTGTGGGCTTGGTCGGAATGGGAATCGGTGCCTTACAACCTTGGCGATGGTTCCGACCAGATAGCTTGGCACAACAAATTAAGCAGCAAAATAAATCAAATTAGTTTGTACGCTTTAAATAACTTTGATGTAACGGCTCTAATTGCTGATGTAAATGTTCGAGTAATCCATCATTAAACACAATATCATTGGCAAGTTCGCGTTTACGTTCGCGTGGCATTTGCGCTGCAATAATTTTCTGAATTTGTTCTTGGTTTTGCCCATCACGTTGGCTTGCACGCTGAATTTGAGTTTGTTCACTCGCATCAACTAATAAGGTGTGGTTCACCAATTCATGCTGGTTGGTTTCAAAAAGTAGGGGTGAAACTAGAATCACATAAGGACTTTTTGGGTTTTGCAACTGCTGAATAATAGATTGGCGAATAGCTGGATGCGTAATTTGTTCAAGTGTTTGTCTTGCTTCAGGGGTTTGAAAAATATATTCGCGTAGGGCACGACGATCGAGATTACCATCGGATTGAAGCACCCAGTCTCCAAAAGTTTGTTGGATTTTTTGAAGCGCAGGTTGACCTTTTTCAACCACTTCGCGAGCAACGATGTCGGCATCGACGACTTGTATTCCTTGGGATTCAAACCATTGTGTTGCAGCAGATTTTCCGCTACCAATACCACCTGTGACTCCCAGAATAAAAGCCATCTTAACCTCCCAAATAGATTTTCATAATCTGGTCACCCCATAGAAAGGCAACCCAACCTGCAATGGCAATGTAGGGCCCAAATGCAAAGGGCTGATTGTCATTGCGTAATTTTAATAAAATGATGCCAATAATTGCACCTAGTAAAGATGACAATAGCACAATTAATGGCAGCATCAATGGTCCCATCCACGCGCCTAATGCGGCAAGCAACTTAAAGTCACCGTAGCCCATGCCTTCTTTGCCTGTAATGACTTTAAATAAGTAATACACAATCCAAAGACATAAAAAACCAATCAGGTAACCCCAAATGGCTGAGTTAGGTGAGGTGTAAATATTAAAGGTATTAATGCCTAAACCAAGCGCAGCTAAAGGTAGGGTAAAGCGATCAGGCAATAATTGTGTATCGAAATCAATAAAGGTAAGTGCTATCAATACCCATGTGAGGACGAGTCCAAAAAGCATTTGTATGGTTGGACCAAACACCATAACCACCACCAATGAACATAGCATGGTAAGTAGTTCGATGGCTGGGTAGCGAATGCTAATAGGATGCTGGCAATAACCACATTTACCTTTTAAAACTAACCAACTGATGACTGGGATATTTTGATACCAACGGATGGGTTGATGGCACTCTGGACATGATGAAGCAGGCTTGCTTAATGTCAGTTTTTCATGATCAATGATTGGTTGTTCAGGATTGAGTAGCATTTGACATTCTTGCTGCCAATCTTGTTCCATCATTTTTGGGGTGCGATAAATCACCACATTCAGAAAGCTACCAATACATAGGCTCAATAATGCAACTGCAATATAAAGTGCAGTTAAGTTTTGAATAAAATAAGCAATAATTTCTTGCATTATACAACTGAGCCCATTTGGAAAATTGGAAGATACATAGCAATCACCAGACCGCCTACGAGTACCCCTAAAATTGCCATAATTAAAGGTTCCATCATTGAAGTTAAGCCATCAACGGCATTATCAACTTCATTTTCATAGTACGTTGCAACTTTATCGAGCATACTGTCTAGTGCACCAGATTCTTCACCAATTGCGACCATTTGTATAGCCATAGATGGAAAACGATTTGAAACGCGCATCGCAAATTGGAGTTGTTGTCCTGTTGCAACATCTTCACGAATTTTCATGACGGCTTGTTCGTAAAGGACATTGTTAGTTGCACCAGCCGTTGATTCAAGCGCATCGATGAGAGGAACACCAGCTGCAAAAGTTGTTGCTAAAGTACGGCTGTAACGGGCAATAATCGCCTTATAAACCAGATCACCAAAGATAGGTAGTTTCAGGGCAAGTTTGTCTAAACCATCACGGAATTTTTTACTGCGCTTTTTAGCTTCCAGAAATGCGGCAATGATTGCACCGATCACAATAATCAGAATGAACCAGTATTCCTGCATCCATTTCGACATATTTACGACCATTTGTGTAAAAGCAGGTAGATCTGCGCCAAAGGAAGAAAACAGATCTTGGAAGACGGGAACTACTTTAACCATCAAAATAATGGTAACAACCACCGCAACCACAATAACCGTTGCTGGATATTTCATAGCTTTCTTAATTTTCTGCTTAAGCAATTCACTCTTTTCTTTGTAAATTGCTACGCGGTCCAGCATGGTTTCAAGCGCACCAGACTGTTCACCAGACTCTACAAGAGAGCAAAACAGTTTATCGAAGTGCTGAGGATACTTTCTTAAAGCTGAGGCAAAAGTACTACCACCTTCAACTTCACCTTTAATACCGAGTACCACCTCACGCATAGCTGGGTTTTCTAGACCTTCTGCTACAATTTCAAAGCCTTGTACCAGTGGGACACCAGCTTTCATCATGGTGGCAAGTTGTCGCGTGAAAATCGTGATATCGAGCGTTGATACTTTTTTCTTAAATAAACCTTCAAGAATATTTTTACGCTTTTCTCGAATATTACGAACAGTTACACCTTGTTTGCGTAGGGTGACTTTAGCTAAAGCCATATTTTTAGCCGGAAGTTCCCCCTTAATTTTTACGCCTTTACGGTCAACCCCATCATAAGCAAAAGTCGGCATCAATTGTGCCTTTTTGACAGTCATGACATTATCCTTATTTTAAATTGTCTTTTATTCACTGGTTACGCGATTGACTTCTTGTAAAGAAGTAACACCTTGCATAACTTTCTTTAAACCTGAGCGACGTAGATTATTAAACCCCAGTTTTTCAGAAGCGGCAGCGATTTCTAAAGCATTGCCATCTTCCATAATAATCTTGGAAATCTCAGGTGTGACTTTCATTACCTCATAAATACCAACTCGACCTTTGTAACCCTCACGACATTCTGGACAACCGACTGGTTGAAAAACTTGAAAATCGGGATGTGTCAGATCTTGTTCGGTAAAACCCATTTCTAATAGACTTTGTTTAGGAATGTCAGTAGGTACTTTACATTGAGAACATAGTCGACGTGCCAAACGCTGAGCAATGACCAGATTGACCGATGTCGCAATATTGAAAGATGGAACTCCCATATTGCGTAGACGAGTCAGTGTTTCAGGAGCACTGTTGGTATGTAGCGTGGACATCACCATATGACCTGTCTGAGCCGCTTTAATCGCGATTTCAGCTGTTTCTAAATCACGAATCTCACCGACCATAATAATGTCAGGGTCCTGACGTAAAAATGACTTAAGTGCAGCTGAAAAAGTCAGACCTACCTTAGGGTTCACGTTAACCTGATTAATGCCTTCAAGGTTAATTTCGACTGGATCTTCGGCAGTAGAAATATTAGAACTTTCAGTATTTAATATATTGAGGCCTGTATATAAAGATACAGTCTTACCAGAACCTGTCGGACCTGTGATTAAAAGCATACCTTGTGGCTTATCTAATGCTTCCATAAAGAGCGCTTTTTGCTCTTCTTCATATCCTAGAGCATCAATTCCCAGCATAGCACTCGATGGATCGAGAATACGCAGAACTAGCTTTTCACCAAATAAGGTCGGAAGAGAGTTCACACGAAAATCAATTGCTTTAGATTTTGATAGCTTGAGCTTGATACGACCATCTTGAGGGACACGCTTTTCAGAAATGTCCATTTGAGACATCACTTTTAAGCGTGAAGCTAAACGATTAGCAAGTTGCAAAGGCGGATTTGCAATTTGACGCAAAACGCCATCGACCCGATAACGGACCCGATACGATTTTTCATAAGGTTCGAAATGTAAATCAGAAGCCCCCATACGAATCGCATCAATTAATAACTTGTTAATATATTTAACAATAGGTGCTTCATCGCCTTGTGGAGTATCCTCATCCTCTTCTGGAGCAGCTGAGGTATCAAGATCTACATCTAGATCAAATTCTTCATCACTAAACTCGAAGTTACTTTCTTCAGTAAATTGCTGTACCAGAATTTTTTCGAGTTTATGGTGCTCGACAATAACAGGCTCAACCATAAGCTTGCTGTTAAAGCGAATAGCATCAATAGCATCAATATTGCTGGGATTACTGGTTGCAACATATAAAATCTGTCCTCTTTGTACGAGAGGCAAGATCCGATGTTTTAAAATCAGTTTCTGATCGACCAAATCTTTAGGAATCTGGCTGGTATCGTAAACGTCCAGATCAAAATATGGTTCAGCAAATTCAATAGAAATTGTCTCAGCTAATAAAGAAGGGGAGAGATTAACCTCTTCAATCAGGTACGCAACAGTATCCTGTTTAGCTCTTTTTGCTGCATCTAATGCTGCTTGCATGGTCGCTGCCGACACATGTTTTTCTTCGACTAATCGTCGAAAAAACCCCGAAAATTTTGGAGATGTATGTATGACTGACATCTGCCTACCTGTGCTCATATGTTTATAATTGGTATATAAAAAATTATACTTTTGTTATCTAAAATTACTACCTGAGAAAATGATGCTCTCGTCTTGATCCGTATATTAAAGCTTGAACCAGTCGAAGTTTTTATTCATTAATTTTTAAAATGCGGAGCTTTAGTCTTAATAAAGTTTTATTACTGTTTTCAAATAGTAGAAAAGATATGAGCAAAGCCGTTAAAGAAAAGTATCTGAAATTTGTAGAAATGCGTGTAGAATGTGCTGCATTTTTGATGAAAGGTGAGCCGTATGTCGGGTTCGACGATTACGCCTTGGGTAGTTGGCAACTGGAAAATGAACCCAATGCGTGCCAATGCCAAACAACTTATAGAAGAATTTAAACAACTATTGCAACAAAACGAAATTGCAGATGAAAGCTGCCATGTCGGAGTTGCTCCGGTTTCTATTGCACTTGCAATGGTACAAACACAATTGCAAGATGCTGCAAAAACAGTATATACAGTTGCACAAGATGTATCGCGTGTAGCAGGTACAGGCGCCTATACTGGTGAAGTCAGTGCAGAATTATTAAAAGATAGCCAAATTAATTTTGTATTGGTGGGTCACTCTGAACGCCGTGATTTGTTAGGTGATAACGTTGAAATTTTGAAGGCAAAACTCCAAAATTCTTTAAATGCAGGCTTAACTGTCATTTATTGTGTGGGTGAAAGTCTCGAACAACGTGAACAAGATTTGGCAGAGCAGGTTGTATTGCAACAAATTTGTGATATAGCTCCTGTAGTGACTGCAGAGCAATGGCAAAAGCAAATTGTAATTGCTTATGAGCCAATCTGGGCAATTGGTACAGGTAAAACTGCTTCACCACAAGATGCACAGGCAATGCATGCTAAAATCCGTGAAGGTTTAAGTCAGATTACTTCTGCGGGTTCAGACATTGCGATTTTATATGGCGGTAGTGTAAAAGCTGAGAATGCAGTCGAGTTGGCAGCATGTCCAGATATTAATGGCGCGTTGGTTGGAGGTGCTTCGTTAAATGCAGCATCTTTTTATCAAATCGTACATGCCTTTGCACAAAGTAAATAACGAGGATAGGGTATGCACTCTTTTGTACTGATCGTACATATTATTTTAGCGGTACTGATGATTGGCTTGATTCTAGTCCAACACGGTAAAGGTGCGGATGCTGGTGCTTCTTTCGGTGGTGGTGGAGCAGCAACCGTATTTGGCGCATCGGGTTCAGCTAATTTCCTTACTCGCCTTACTGCTATTTTAACGGCACTGTTTTTTGTGACGAGTTTAACCTTGGCTGTTTTTGCAAAAAAACAGACGACTGAGGCATATAGTTTGAAATCTGTACAAACAACAGCACCAATTCAAACAACATCGCCTGAAACTTCACCAAATGCACCAAAAACGGGTCAATAATTCGAAATAGGGCTTTCCTTTTATAATTGGAAGGACTAGAATGCGTCCCACAAGCTGCGGTGGTGGTGGAATTGGTAGACACGCTACCTTGAGGTGGTAGTGCCTTCGGGCGTGGGGGTTCAAGTCCCCCCTTCCGCACCAACTTTGAACCAGAAAGTTGAGTGCAAGCAGTTTTTTGATGCGGGATGGAGCAGTCTGGTAGCTCGTCGGGCTCATAACCCGAAGGTCGTTGGTTCAAATCCAGCTCCCGCTACCAAATTGATTAAGGTGCAACTTAATCAGACAGTATCTAGAAAGTTTACATTGACTTTATTTGATATTTGTATATAATTTTTGCACGTTGATGCGGGATGGAGCAGTCTGGTAGCTCGTCGGGCTCATAACCCGAAGGTCGTTGGTTCAAATCCAGCTCCCGCTACCAAGTTTCTTAAAAGAGGCTCACAGACAAGTGGGCCTTTTTGCACAGTGGACTATTGTTTTCTGTGCTACATAGGGGCGATTAACGCCCTTTTTTATTGGTTATCGTATCGCTATCGTGTAGTTTCGACATCAATTGGTCAAATAGTCATGCTTCACTATAGTAGGTCTGTGTCGGTTAAAACAACCGATTGAATCGCACGAGAATGACGAGAGTAAATGAAATTATCAAATAAATCCCAAGCATTGCATGACTTAATTGTTCCTGCAGTACAAGCATGTGGTGTCGACCTTTGGGGAATCGAGTTTCTCCCACAAGGTAAACGTTCATTATTGCGTATTTATATCGACAAAGCGGTAAGTGAAGAAGATGCTGAGCCAGTACTTAATGAAGATGGTGAAGTAGAACTAGGCCGTGGTATTGGTGTACAAGATTGTGTGCGTGTAACACAACAAGTTGGCGCAATGCTGGATGTTCATGATCCAATTTCAGGTGAGTATTCATTAGAAGTTTCTTCACCAGGTTGGGATCGTCCATTTTTTCAACTAGAACAGTTACAAGGTTACATCGGACAACAAATTGCTTTGCGTTTGATTGCAGCAGTAGAAAACCGTCGTAAATTTCAAGCAAAGCTTATTGCAGTAGACCTTGAAAATGAAGAAATTCAGGTTGAAGTTGATGGGAAGCACGTGCTTGAGATCGACAGCAACAATATCGATAAAGCAAACTTGATCTATCAAGATTAAATTTATTAAATTTTATAAGAAATCGGTAGGTGACTTATGGGCCGCGAAATTCTTACCGTTGTTGAAACGGTTAGTAATGAAAAAGGTGTTAGTCGTGAAGCGATCTTCGAGGCTTTAGAACAAGCTCTAGTTGCTGCAACGAAGAAAAGATTTTACGAAGGTACGCATGCTGAAGAAGCTCAGCTTCGTGTAGAAATTGATCGTAAAACTGGTGATTACAGCACATTCCGTCAATGGACTGTTGTGGCAGATGAAGATCATGAAATGCCAGCTTGCCAAGATGCGATTTCTGACCTTGACCCATCTAAATGGTCAATTGGTGATGTTCGTGAACTCGAAGTAGAATCTATTGAGTTTGGTCGTATCGCTGCACAAATTGCAAAACAAGTTATCGTACAAAAAATTCGTGAAGCTGAGCGTGCTTTAGTTGCTGATGCATACGAGTCTAAAGTTGGTGAGTTAATTTACGGTGAAGTGAAAAAACAAACCAAAGACGGCTTTATTATCGATTTAGGCGACAATGCTGAAGCTTATCTTGCGCGCGAAGAAATGATTCCTAAAGAAATTCTTCGTCCGAAACAACGTATGAACGCTATTTTATACAATGTGAACCGTGAAGGTCGTGGCGCTCAGTTATTGTTATCACGCGCTAAGCCTGAAATGTTAATTGCTTTAATGAAAAAAGAAATTCCTGAGATTTCTGAAGAAATTATTGAAATTAAAGCAGCGGCACGTCAACCAGGCGTTCGTGCTAAAATCGCAGTGAAAACAAATGACCATCGTATTGACCCTGTAGGTGCTTGTATTGGTATGCGTGGTACGCGTATTCAAGCAGTACAACAAGAGTTAAACGGTGAACGTATTGATGTAGTGGTCTGGTCTGATGATCCAGCTCAGTACATTGCAAGTGCATTAGAACCAGCTGATGTTTCAGGCATCGTGCTTGATGAAGATGCAAGAAGTGCCGATATTATTTTTGCAACCAGCGATCAATTGGCTCGCGCGATTGGCTCACAAGGCCAAAATGTTCGCTTGGCTTCTGATTTAACTGGCTACAAACTCGACATGATGCTTGAAGAAGAGTATCGTGCTCGTCAGCAAAATGAAGCTCAGCAATATCTTGATATGTTTGTATCACGTCTCGATATTGAAGAAGATTTAGCAATGGCATTGGTGGAAATGGGCTTTACCTCTTTAGAAGAGATTGCTTATGTTCCAGCTGAAACTTTTGACGAAATTGAGCTTGATGCTGAATTGGTTGAGTTATTGCAAAGTCGTGCAAAAGAAGCAGCACTTACTGATGCTTTGAAACAGCAAGAAAATATTCAAGAACCGAGCGCAGACCTTCTCACTATGGAAGGCATGACTTCTGAGATCGCTTACTCGCTTGCCGCTCGCGGTATTATTACTGTCGATGATTTGGCAGATCAAGCTACTGACGATATCTCTGATATTGAAGGACTTGATCATGAAAAAGCAGGTCAATTGATCATGAAAGCTCGCGAATCATGGTTTAACTAGGAGATGAAATATGACGGACAAGTCGATTAAAGAGTTAGCTCTCAGTGTAGAACGTCCTGTTGAGAAGCTCCTAGAACAGGCTCGTGAAGCAGGTTTGCCTCAACGTACAGCAGACGACATTATTACCACTGAACAACAGGATACTTTAGTCAATCATTTGAAAAAAGTGCATGGTCAGGAAAGTGGTAACACAGGAAAAATTGCGTTGAAACGTAAAACAACCAGTACCGCTAAAGTTGCAAGTACTTCAGGTAAAGCAAAAACAATTAACGTAGAAGTACGTAAAAAACAGGTTTTTGCTAAACCAAACCCTGAACAAATTGCAGCTGAAGCTAAAGCACGTGCAGAAGCTGAAGCTAAAGCACGTGTAGAACAGCAAACGCGTGACACTGCACAGCAAAACGCGCGTCTTCAAACAGAGCAAAAAGCAAAAGCAACTTTAGATGCAATGCGTGCTGCTCATCAACAAGATAGCGCTGCTCAGACAGCTCCTAAAGCTGCTGTAGTAGTGAAAAAACGTGGTGGTGGTACAGTAAAACCTGCACCAAAACCAGCAGAAACATTAGAGCAAAAGAAAGCACGTGAAGCACAAACAGCTCAGTTGAAAGCAACTGAAGAGGCTGCGCGTCGTAAAGCGGCTGAAGAAGCTCAGCAACGTACACTTGAACAAATGCGCAAAATGGCGTCTAAGTATTCAAGTGACGAAGCTACTACCACAATTCGTGTGATTGATGATTCTCCACTTGCTTCAGGTCTAGTAGGCCAAGCTTATGAGGATTCATTTAAGCAAGAAGACCGTGAAATTAAACGCGGTGGCGCAACCACTAACCCTCGTGCGGGTAAAAAAGGTGGTCGTCGTGGTCAAGAAGAGCAAAGCTTTGTTAACCATAACAAACGTGGTTTAAAATCAAGCCAAGCTAATAAGCACGGATTTGAAAAACCAGTTAAAAAGCAAGTTTATGATGTAGAAATTGGCTCAAGCATTGTTGTTGCCGATCTTGCTCAAAAAATGGCGATTAAAGTACGTGAAGTTATCAAAACACTTATGAAAATGGGTGAGTTGGTTAATCAGGAACAAGCTATTGACCAAGATACAGCAGCACTTGTTGTTGAAGAAATGGGCCATAACCCTGTTTTAGTTTCTGATACTCAAGCGGAAGATAACTTGCTTGAAGCGGCTGAAGAAGCTCGTGGTGAGCAAACAACTCGTCCGCCAGTTGTTACCATTATGGGTCACGTTGACCATGGTAAAACATCATTGCTTGACCGTATTCGTCGTTCGAAAGTGGCGGCAGGTGAAGCAGGTGGTATTACCCAGCATATTGGTGCATATCACGTTGAAACAGACAAAGGAATCATTACATTCCTTGATACACCGGGACATGCTGCATTTACTTCAATGCGTGCACGTGGTGCTAAAGCAACGGATATCGTTGTATTGGTTGTTGCGGCAGATGACGGTGTAATGCCACAAACTGCAGAAGCAATTGACCATGCGCGTGCAGCAGGAACTCCAATTATTGTTGCAATCAACAAAATGGATAAAGAATCTGCTGATCCAGACCGTGTGTTAAATGAATTAACAACGAAACAAATCGTTCCAGAAGAATGGGGTGGTGATGTTCCGATTGCTAAGGTTTCTGCACACAGTGGACAAGGTATTGATGAACTCCTTGACTTAATTCTTATTCAATCAGAATTGATGGAATTAAAAGCATCTGCTGAAGGTGCTGCACAAGGTGTTGTTATTGAAGCGCGTGTTGATAAAGGCCGTGGTGCAGTAACTTCTATTCTTGTTCAAAACGGTACATTAAACATTGGTGACCTTGTTCTTGCAGGTTCGTCATATGGTCGTGTCCGTGCAATGTCTGATGAAAATGGTAAGCCGATTAAATCAGCAGGACCATCTATTCCAGTAGAAATTCTGGGTCTTCCAGATGCTCCAATGGCAGGTGATGAAGTTCTTGTTGTAAATGACGAGAAGAAAGCACGTGAAGTTGCTGATGCTCGTGCTGACCGTGAACGTCAAAAACGTATTGATCGTCAAAGCGCAATGCGTCTTGAAAATATCATGTCGTCAATGGGCAAAAAAGATGTTCCTACAGTGAACGTTGTTTTAAGAACAGACGTACGTGGTACTTTAGAAGCATTGAATGCAGCTTTACATGAATTATCTACTGATGAAGTAAAAGTTCGTGTAATTAGTTCGGGTGTTGGCGCGATTACTGAGTCTGATGTGATTCTTGCTGAATCTTCAGAAGCTGTATTGTTAGGCTTTAACGTTCGTGCTGATACGACTGCTCGTCAGAGAAGTGACCAAGACGGTATCGATATTCGTTACTACAGCATCATCTATGAATTGATTGATGATGTGAAAGATGCCATGAGCGGTAAACTTGCTCCTGAACATCGTGAAACTATCTTGGGTGTTGCTGAAGTACGTGAAGTATTCCACTCAAGTAAGTTTGGCGCAGCAGCAGGCTGTATGGTACTTGAAGGTGTATTGCATCGTAATAAACCGATTCGCGTATTACGTGATGACGTGGTTGTGTTCCAAGGTGAGCTTGAATCTCTTCGTCGCTATAAAGAAGTGGTTGAAGAAGTTCGTGCCGGTATGGAATGTGGTCTTGCGGTGAAAGGTTATAAAGACATCAAAGTGAAAGATAAAATTGAAGTCTATGATGTTCAATTGATTAAACGGAGTCTTTAATGGCGGGTAGCCAACGCTTAAAGCGCATGGCGGATTCAGTTCAACGCGAGTTGTCTGAGCTGATTCGTCAAGAGCTTAAAGATCCTCGCTTAGGTGGTCTAGTGACCATCTCTGCGGTGAAAGTCAGTGCAGACATGGGTTATGCTGAAGTTTATGTCACCGTAATGGGACGTGAGCTTGGCGATGAGCAAAGTGAAGCAGCAAATAAAGAAACTTTAGATGTATTAAATAAAGCTTCTGGTTTCTTGCGTCATGAATTGAGCCGTCGTATCAAGACACGTATTACGCCAAGATTGCGTTTCCATTATGACAAGACGAATGCTTATGGTAACTATATGTTTGGTTTGATCGAAAAAGCGGTAAATGATTTACCGAAACGCGATTCAGACGAAGAACAGTAATATAAAAAATAAAAAAGCCACCTTCGGGTGGCTTTTTTATTGGTGGGCTTTTTCCTAATCTTTAGGAGGGTCCATAGGCGGTTTATTTTGCGAGAAACGCTGTCCAATTTTATAACGGTCCCACGGCAAGGGACGTTCAATTGACTCAGGAACTTCTCCACTCAATGAGCGCAAACGTAAATGTAGCGCAGCTTGAGCAATTAAATTTGCTGAAACCGGTGCGGTGATAAAAGCTAAAAGTGTGATCAGTAGCTCGGCAAAACCAAAGCGGCCTTGAAAAGCAAAAAAGATCATAGACGCAATCAAAAAGCTGCCTAATCCTAATGTACTTGATTTTGTAGGTGCATGTAAGCGCATGAATAAGTCAGGCAAGCGCACCATACCAATCGAGCCGACTAACATAAAGAAAGCACCAAAAACCAGAAAGACCGAAACAATAATTTCCATTGTAAATTGCATTTTGATCTCTCCTTAATCGATTACATGACCGGTTGTGAAGTAACGTGCTAAGGCTGCTGTAGATACGAAACCTAGCATTGCAACCAGGAGGGCTCCTTCAAATAAAGAGGTCGTCATCCAATAAATGCCTAAAACAACAATGAGGCAAGTTGCATTTAAGAAGAGAGTATCAAGTGCTAAAAGCCGATCTACAATTGATGGGCCGATGACCAATCTGAAGAGGCAAAGTAGCATAGAAATCGTAATGGCAATTGAGCTAATACCTAGAGCATAGGGTAGGATGGTCATGCACTTGCCTCCGTTTTGCTTTTTACATCAAAAATTTCCATAAGTGGAATTTCATAACGTTGTTTGATGTCTTCAATATCAGATTCGGTATTATCTGTGCTCAAAGCATGAACCAGAATATCTCCACGTTCCTGATCAATACCCGCAGAAACCGTACCAGGTGTTGTCGTGATGATCATTGCCAGTAAAGTATTAACCTGCTCATGTTCCGTTTCTAATGGCACACGATACCATTTAGGATGTAAATTTTTGGTAGGTCCTAAAACGAGTTTTGCCACGCGAAAGTTAGAAATGACAATATCCCAAAGAACTACAAAGCATAATTTAATAGCTGGTTTCCAGTGAATATGCGGTGTACGGGTGATAAAAGGTTTGACTAAACGAGGAATAATTAAACCCAGCAGTACTGCCGTCAGAATGTCACTAGCATCAAGACTATGTGAAAGCATCAGCCAAAATAAAATGATAAGAACGGAAACAAATGGATGTGGAAACCAGCGTTCAAGCAAATGAGATAACTGCATTTTTATGGCTCCATAGGTTTCAATTGACTTTCATCAACAATGGTAGGCGTTTGTAGTTTGTCCTGTTGCTGAATTTGTCGAAGTTTATATTCCGAAATATGTTCACCATTGAAGGTATCTTTCGAAATAATATCTGGAACGAGGTAAGCATTATGATCTTCAACCTCACCACCATATTTAGTTTCTGGTAGGTAAGCAGGGTCAAATGGTTGAACGCTGATAGTTTCACCATTTTTATCCATTTTAAGAATAGTGCGTTGGTAAAGTGCATGGTCTTGAATCTGCTGGGCAGTACTTAATGTGTAATGCTGAATAGGTGCAGCAAAAACGACATAAGCGATTAAGCCGGCAAGTAACACATAAATCACTTGATCATTACGTGGTGGTGCTCGTTCTGGTAATGCTCGATAAAGAATATAAGCCGGATGAATTGGATCTTCCTCTGGTGGTGTTGCTCGCCAGAACAAGATAAAACCAACTCGTGTTAGAGCAATAATACTTAATAGGCTCACAACAAGCACAACACCAATGATCCAACCTTGGTAGTTGGCTTCGACTGTTGCTTGTAAAATAAATACCTTTCCAAGGAAACCACTAAAAGGTGGTAAACCCGCGAGCATCATGGCAATCAAGAAATAAGTCGCCATAGCTGCTTTTTCTTGTTTGATTCTTGGGGCAACTTTTAAATGATCTTTAAAATCTCCACGTTGTGAAGTTATCCATCCACAAAATAGATAAAAAGCCGCGCCAATCAGCGTACTGTGCACTAAGTAATACAAAGCACCAGACCATGCTTGTGTATTTGACATGGCAATTGCTGTGAGCAATGTACCAATTGAAGAAAGTACCATAAAGCCGACAAAGCGACGTAAACGATCTGCTCCAATTGCTGCAATCACACCGTATAGTGAGGTAATCAAACCAATCGGAAGTAACCAGCTTTTTAAGATTTCTTGGCTAAGCGCATCGTCAAATACTGTTCCATTTACACGCAAAATCGAATAGATCCCGACCTTGGTCATAATGGTGAATATTGCAGCCACCGGTGTACTTGCAACAGCGTAGGTTTTTGGTAGCCAAAAACCTACGGGAAGCATCGCTGCTTTAATGCCAAACACTACAAATAAAAGTAGGGCACCTGCTACGGCTAATTTGTGTTGATCTGCTTCAAGTGTCGGAATAAGGCGTGAAACATCAGCCATGTTGAGGCTACCCACACTGCCATAAATCATACCAAGGCCGATTAAGAATAGGGCAGAGGCTAGAAGATTGATAATGACATAGTGAACACCAAGTTGAAAACGTGGTTTGCCTTGCCCATGTAAAAGCAAAACATATGAAGCCATCAACAAGATTTCAAAAAAGACGAAAAGGTTAAATAAATCGCCTGTTAAAAATGCTCCGCAGATACCCATTAATAAGAAATGCACCATGGCATGGAAATAGCGACCACGGGTATCCCAATTGTCGCTTGCATACCATAAAACTGGAACGACTAATGCATAGGTCAGTACCAGCATAAAAGCCGAAAGGCGATCTAATACGAGCACAATACCAAACGGTGCTGACCATTCACTCAACTGGTAAGTAGTAATTTGACCTGTGCTTGCAAAGCTTAAATATACAATTGCGGTAACTAATCCAGCAATTGCAGAAACAAGACTAATGCCACGACGCCATGGTTGTCGCCAGTCATCTTTTAAAGCACCTGCACCTGGGTTGCCTAGCAGTAATAAGATAAAAGCAGTAAATGCCGGAATGAGAATGCTAAAAATCGGCGCATGTTCTTGCCAGAAAGATAAAAAATCAAACATTACGGCTCATCCTCACGTGGGTCGTATGTTGGAGAGATGTCTTCTTTAGCATCAACATGATCACTACCTGATTCATAACGGCTACGCAGTGCCAGTTGTACAATAAAAGCGGTGGTTGCAAAACCGATCACAATGGCTGTTAACACCAGTGCTTGAGGAAGTGGATCGGTTATTTTTGTTGTCTCGGTTAAAATCGCGGGTGAGCTAATTTGTAATCGGCCCATCGCAAATAAAAATAGGTTTACAGCATAGCCAATTACCGCTAATCCAAGCACGACAGGGAAAGTACGAGCACGTAAAATCAGATAAATACCTGTGGCAACAAGTAAACCAATTGCAGAAGCCAATAAGAATTCTAAACTGATCATGATGATTCCTCCCGATGTGGTACTACAGGACCAGACATACTTGAGTGGCGAGAGTCTCCCAATACCGAGATGAGCAACATCGTTGCACCAACCACGGTGATATAAACCCCTAAGTCAAAACTCGCAGCCGAAGCCAAATGTAGTTTTCCTAAAATTGGTAATTCAACATAGACGTGCGCGCTAGTTAGGAAGGGGCGTAACCAGAACCATGCAGCTACACCAGTAAGCCCAGCAATGGTTAAACCTGAACCAATCCACACTTCGTAAAGACGACCTGATTTTGCTTTAAGTAATTGTTCTGTCTGGTCTTGGCCTAGCGCAATATACTGAATGATTAACGCCATTGAGGTGATTAGACCTGCAATAAAGCCACCACCTGGATAGTTATGGCCTCGCATAAAGATATAAACACTCACGACAAGCGCCAATGGCAATACCCAAGAGGCTGTAATACGGAACATGAGTGGAGATGGATTAAAACGATAGGTGAGACCTTGGGTTATAGTTGTACCATGTACACGCATACCATCCATGAGGCAAAGTGAACCAATAGCCGCAATGCCCAGCACCGTAATTTCACCAAAAGTATCGAAACCACGGAAGTCAACTAAAATGACATTTACAATATTTGAGCCACCGCCAAGTGGTAAAGACTGCTGCGCAAAGAACCATGAAATCGAATTATGATCACGGGTTAAAATCAGCCATGCAATCCAGCCTATTCCTAAGCCTCCAACAATCGCTAAAGCAGCATCTCTTAAACGTCTAGAGCGAAGAGATTCATAGGGTGTTAGCTGTGGAAGTAAAGATAAACTCATTAATAAGAGAACAGTGGTTACAACATCCACGGTAATTTGAGTCAGTGCTAAATCCGGTGCTGACATGGTGACAAACACCATCGTTACCACTAGACCAATTGCACCACTAATAAGGACTGCTTTAATACGCTCATGATGGAACCACAGCATCATCCAGCAACCAGAGAACAGGGTTAGCCAGAGAACGATGGCAATCCATGGGGCATGAGTAAGTTCACGTGTGCCTGTAGTGAGCCCTTGATTAAGTAGCGGCATAGTGACCATGATGACGCTAAAAGCAATGATCAAAAACAAGTAACTTTGCAATGAGCCATTTTCGGTTTTTTGTTTGATTTTTCGGCTAGTGAGCAACAGATGTTTTAAAAATAAATCAAATAAAATACGGCCTTGCAATCTACCAAGACGTGGGTCAAGGTCAATTTTACGAATCATGCCATCTTTTGCCAAAGCAAAATAGAACAGTGAGCCGCCTACTAAAGCAATAATACTCATCACAAGAGGAGCATTAAATCCATGCCAAATCGCAAGATGAGTTCCTGCAAACTCTGGTTGCATCAAGCTTGCTCTGGTTACGCTATTTACCAGTGGTTCTACCAACAATGAAGGTAAAACGCCGACTAGGATACATAGCACAGCAAGAAGAAGGGCTGGTGCGCGCATGCCCATAGGCGGTTCATGTGCATCTTTATTTGGCACTTGCTTACCAATTGGACCATCAAAAAACACGCCGTGTACTAAGCGAATTG
The DNA here is from genome assembly GCF_016106645.1 of Acinetobacter sp. ACIN00229. Classification (NCBI taxonomy): domain Bacteria; kingdom Pseudomonadati; phylum Pseudomonadota; class Gammaproteobacteria; order Moraxellales; family Moraxellaceae; genus Acinetobacter; species Acinetobacter sp. ACIN00229. The sequence goes on along the minus strand of NZ_JADWOM010000012.1, from coordinate 74,939 downwards.
AATAACTCACTGCAAAAATACCAGCAAGAGTTGCAATGATGCTGGCAAAGATAACTGCTGAACCTGAAAGATTCGCCAATAGCTCGGTAAAGAACATCTCTTTAGAAATAAAGCCATTGGTGAGCGGTACACCTGCCATAGAGGCAGCGGTAATCATGGTTAATGTGGCAGTGAAAGGAAGTAATTGCCAAATCCCACTGAGTTTTCGAAGATCACGTGTACCCGTTTCATGGTCAATGATGCCTGCAATCATAAAGAGTGCAGCTTTAAATGTTGCATGGTTAATAATATGAAAAATAGCAGCAGCAACTGCTAAAGGCGAACCGATACCAAGTAAACAAACAATGAGTCCTAAATGACTAATCGTTGAATAGGCTAATAGCCCTTTTAAATCTTCTTTAAAAATGGCAAAACATGCGGCCATGCAAAGTGTAAACAAGCCGATAAATGTCACGATATTGTGATAGATCGCAGCGCCAACAAAAATTGGTAGTAAGCGGGCAAGTAGAAAAATCCCCGCTTTTACCATGGTCGCAGAGTGTAGGTAGGCAGACACCGGTGTTGGTGCAGCCATTGCGTTTGGTAACCAAAAATGAAATGGAAACTGAGCACTCTTCGTAAATGCACCAAGCAAAATAAGCAATAGCATTGGAATAAATAGAGCATGGGCTTGAATGGCGTCTTTCATCCCCATGATGTCACTAATTTCATAGGTTCCTGTGATTTGCCCTAATAGAACAAATCCACCCAATAACGCCAAACCGCCCATCCCTGTAATGGTGAGCGCCATTCGAGAGCCACGTTGAGCAGCTTCATAATGACTCCAGTAACCCACTAACAAGAAAGATGAAATACTGGTGAGCTCCCAAAAGACTAATAAAATAATAAGATTATTAGAGAGCGAAATACCTAGCATTGCTGCCATAAACAGCATGAGTAAAGCATAGAGTTTGCTTAAAGAGTTTTTAGGGCCAAGATAGTAATAGGCGTATATATAAATGAGGGTACCGATACCGGTAATAAGTAAAGAGAATAGTAAACCAAGAGCATCGAGTCGAAAGCTTAGATTAATTCCTAATTGAGGTAACCAATCCCAGCTTTGTTGAATGCTTGCACCACCAAGCACAGTTTTAGCTTGAGTCAGTAATAAACCAAAACTGGTTAAACTGACTCCAATTGCCCCTAAAGCCGTTACTCCACGCGAGAACCGTTGAAGCAATGAAACAAGGGTGGTGCCTAATATTAACGGTAATAAGATAATTATCGGTAGCACACTCGTATCCATATGTGATTTAGGCCGAAACCTAAAGGTGAATTTTTAATTTCAGAATAGATAGGAATTCAAAGAGAGTTCCAAGACTTTGTTATTCTGAAAACCCAACCAAATTAGAAAATAAAGCGAGAAACAAGTTGTATTGCGCAACTTGAAGAATAAAAACGCAAAATGAAATTTATTGTACACTAAAAAAGCAGTAAAAATCTGATGTTATTACATGTAGTAACAACATCTAGTTATTTTTAAAGCTAAAAAACCTGACTTAACCATATATTTTGTGACTCTGCTTTTTAATTATAAAAAGAGAGCCGATTGATTATAAAATTTAAACAGAAGGGCTTTCTTCTGGTGTATCTCCTGAATGAATCATGCGTAGCAATTCATTTTTTTGTTGTTCATTTAAACCCTGAATTTGCTGAAATAAAACATCAATCTGTGCTGGAGAGGGAGTAGGGTCTATTAAGCTTGGAAGCTGTGCTTCTATATGTGGAACTAATGACTCGCTTCTCTGGAGTAATGTATAGATGTGTTCAAGCTGTTGCTTGGTGGTATTTAAATCAAGATGGCTAATTTTACCATGCTCTAATTTTAAACATTGATAAGCCGAGGCATGTTCTAGTAACTCTTCACGACTTCCAGTTGCAATAATTTGTAAGCGTGGGAATGCTTGATGGAGTTTGTTTAAAATTTCTGAACAATGCTGTGCATCGAGTTGTGCGTCAATTTGATCGATCAATAAAATTCCTTCACCTTCAAGGCAAGGATTTAGGCTTAACGGATTAAGTAAACAGAGCCTGCGGGCAATATCGCCTACTAAAGCAATCCATGTTTTTGTAGTGTTGGAAAGTTGCTGAAAAGGTAGGGTTTGGCCATCATAGTCAGCCATAAGTTGAAGCCTAGGCTGATATTGTAAATATAAGTCTTTGAGCTCAGGCAAAACAATATTTAATGCATTTTTAAGAGCGTAGAGGTTAGGTGCGGTGAGCTGTTTAGGCTGCCCAGATAACTCTTTTTGAAGTTCATTTAATAGTTCTGTCTGATCTTGTGGATCTGATTGCTTAGATTTAATGCGTTGTACTAAATGTGCAGCTTGAGCATTTTCGATATCACTAATTTCACGTAACCATTCAAAAAAACGAGTGAAGGTGGTGAACGGAACCGGACTAATATCATAGGCTGAAATGGCTTGAGTTATGCCGGGTAAATTTTTATTGAGCAGATTAATATCATTTACAAATCGCTCGGCTGGGTAGTAAGCGATTAAGGGTAATCCTTGTAATGGATCTTTTTTGATGACTTGTTGATAAAGGGCCATAGTCTGGTCAAGTTGTTGAGTTTCAACTTGGCTGATTCCAATGCCACTTGAATTTAGGGTTTTAAAAAGTTTCCAGCTACACAGCGAAGAATCTACCTCTTGTGCAGAAGTACTTTCTGGTAAAGAGCCAATTTCTGGTGGAACTTGAAGGGTCACTTCGATTTTTGACTGTAAACGCGATTGAGTAATGTCTTGGTCAGGCATAACAATACCGGGACTACGTAAATCTTTAAAACGGGCAGGGAACCAAGTTAGAGCATGGTAAGTATGTTTGAGTAACATACTTTTACCCGTTGCTTGTTCACCTAAAATTAAGGTAATCGGCTGTTTTTCATATTGAAACTGTATTTTAAGATCATGAAACAGAGCAATATGTTTAAATTGGATAGATTCAAGTTGCATAGGCTCACCTAATTATGAGCGCTTCAACCAACTGATTGACGAAGACTTAAAGGCGCCCTTAGTTTTAATTGTTGTATCAGATCATAAAGATGATGGATATTTAGACTTACTTTAGCACGAGTACAGGCAACGTAAAGTAATCTTAACTCTTCATCACTAATCTTGTGTTCTAAGCCATTAATTTTAAATTGATAGTCATCTTCAATATGAACGCGATTCCATTCTAGCCCTTTCGCTTTATGAGCTGTGGAGATGACATAATCAGCTTGCTCAAGTGGAGTAATCTTTGCAAGTGCTTTTTTTAGCGGGTCAGTGCCGTGATCATCAACCAGTTTAACCAATGGTTTAATATCACTTCCTTCATTAGTTTCACAGTATTCATGTACATCGTGCCATGAGTTAAACCATGCCAATTCAGGAACGTCAGTAACTCGTTTGCCTTGTTTTAAAAGGCTTGCGGCATCTACAAAACGGTTTAGCTTTTGATGATCCGCCTGCAAACTCACTTTATCGCCGTGAACTAAGCCTGCCAGTAAAAGTTCCATTGCACGAGCATTGGTGCGGCATAAAATCGCGTCACGCATTTTGGTATGCGGTTTATTCACTACGCTTGATTTCTGGTTTGGATTACCAAGTAAGGGAACAGTTTCATTTAAACCGCCAAGCAGTGCATTGGCCACATCGGCAATCGTTTCGCCAAAACGAAAAGAAGTGGTTAACCGAGATTCTGGCAAGGGCAATTGTTGCATGGCATTAATTGCACCACGCCAAGCGTAGATTTGTTGATGTGCATCACCGACATAAATAACTTGAGTATTTTTTTGGCGAAGCAGAATGCCTAGCATTAGTGGGTCAGCATCTTGTGCTTCATCAAATAATACGTAGTCAGTAGGAATGTTTGGCTCAGACAATGCCCAAAGTTTGAGATAAATATCATGTCCAATACCAGCTTGATGGTTTTGGTCAATCGACTCTAACCAACGTCGCTCCACAGCAGGGTAAAGGTGATTTTGTAATTCGATAATATCGTCTGGATGCAACCAGTTGGGCGCTTGAATATGTCGAGGAGCAGGGTATTGCGAGCTGGTCGAGCAAAAATAGCTGACAGCATTAGCGACAAGGCTCGCTAGACGACTTGGCATTAAGACATATTTTTCATAACGCCCACCCATCATACGTCGTAACGTAATTGGTTCTAATCGATATTCTTTAGCAATAAAACTTGGACTTAAACGAGGCAAGCGTAATTTATCAGTCACACCGCGCGGCACGCTCCGAAAAGCGAGCGAGTGAAAAGTACGGCAGTCTACATTACGATGGAATTTGTTTTGTGCTTCACCAGCAATAGCTTTGTTAAATGCTAGATACATACCACGGCGTTCAGGCATGGCATCGCTAATCATTTGTAAAGTGGTGGTTTTACCTGTGCCAGCATAGGCAATCACTTTAAATGATTGCCCAAGACGTGCGTTATCTATGGCAATGGCTTGCTCATAGGTGGCTTTAGGTTTTTCAATATTCGACACTGAGTGATTTTAAACCTTGTTGCGGTTAGCTTTTTCAACTAAACCAGATAAACCCTGACGACGAGCTAATTCGTCAATAATAAGTTGTGGATTAAGATCGAAATAACCCAACATCACAATAGTATGGAACCACAAATCTGCTGTTTCATAAACGAGATCGTTTAAGTGAGCTTCTGAATCCTGTGCAGCAAAATCTTTAGCAGCAATAATTGCTTCTACACTTTCTTCACCCACTTTTTCTAAGATTTTATTGATACCTTTTTTGTAGAGGCTTGCAACATATGAAGTATCAGCTTCAGCTTGCTTACGCTCTTGCATCAATTGCCCTAAGTGAGCAAGTACATCGACTTGTTCTGTGGTGTGAGCATGATCGTGGCTTTCAGTTTTAGCTTTGTCACCATAAATTGCAGTAGGGTCTTTTAATTGTGCATCGACAATTTCCCAACCCTGTGGTGTGAGTTTACGATAGAAACAAGACTCACGACCCGTATGGCATGCAATACCACCGTGTTGTTCAATTTGTAGAATAATTACGTCGCCGTCACAGTCCAGACGAATTTCATAAACTGTTTGAAAATGGCCTGATTCTTCACCCTTGTGCCAAAGTTTTTGACGAGAGCGAGAGAAATAAACAGCCTGATTTTTTTCTGCTGTGAGCGCGAGTGCTTCACGGTTCATCCACGCCACCATCAAAATACGTCCGGTTTGATGATGTTGAGCAATGGCAGGGATAAGACCTTGTTCGTTAAATTTTACTTCATCGAGCCATTGCGTGTTATTCATGAGGAATCACCAAAGAAATATGAACTATAAATTGATTTCAATCAGATGCTAAAAAATAGCTTGTATAGTGTACGGCATCAACGTCGCTTTGCGGAAAAATTCTTTGTCCTTTTTGTCTTTGTCTGCGTAATGAATAGCTTGTAACGCTTACCAATCGGTATCTTATTCAAATGGCTAAGACGTGAGGATATTTGAAATCTCAATCAAATTTTGATCTGGATCGCGAATATAAACTGAAAGAATAGGATGCGCCGCACCCGTACGTTCAATGGGGCCTTCCTCAATTGTAATATTTAATTGATTAAGATGCGCAATCACTTCGGAAATGGGAGTTTCTGAAATAAAACACAGGTCGGCAGATCCAGGAGTTGGCTGTAATGCCTTAGGTTCAAACTCGTTACCTTGCTGGTGTAAATTTATTTTTTGATTTCCAAACTGTAGAGCCTTTCTATCACCTTTAAAAGTGATGACCTCAAACCCTAATACGGTTTGATAGAAATTACAGGTAATTTCAATATTTGAGACGGTTAAAACAAGATGATCAAGATGGCTAATTTTCATGTGTTGTTCACTATCATTTAGTTGGGTTAATAGTCAGACAAAGATTCGTTTTTTAAATTGAAAGCACGGCTTTCTCTAGGCGTTTGAGCGACTTGATCATAATCAATTTGCTGAAATGGACCAGTCTTTAATCCCGAAATCGTGATTGCCATTTCTTTTCGAAAATAGGGGATTTGATACATCCAAGGGAAAACTAAATCTCTTAAGCCTCCAGCCCACCAATGGTCAGATTGATAAAGGGGTGTCAGTAAGCGACTAAGAAATTGATAAAACTGAGTAGATGAGTGGCGAAGCTGGTGGTAGTGCTGCCAGAGCAGGGGCCAATCAATATTTTGATTCTTTTGGGCATGTTGCAACGATTGAGAGAAAGCCCAAGCATCCAATAATGCCATATTGGCCCCTTGTCCTAACTGAGGACTCATCGCGTGAGCGGCATCGCCAATCACTCCAATTCTGCCTTGACCAAATTGAGTCATGACGACATCACGGTAGTTTGCAGATAGCCATTTAGGCTGAGTTTGACTGTCGTATAAAATCTCTTTTAGCCATTCTGCAACTTTGGGCCATCGCTCTGAGACTTGCTTTAACCAAGTTTGTTTAGCTTGCTCATCTTGCAAGAAGCTTTGTAATTGTGGGGTAGGTAAGCTCCAGAAGATACTTGAAAGGCGCTGTTGAGGTTCTGTTGGAATCGCTCCTGTAGGAAGAATCCCCATCATGATTTTCGAGCGATCATAAAATTGATGCAGAATTTCAGAGTCGAGTACTTGGCACTCAGGCACGATACTCCACGCAGCGCCCCAAGGGTAGGCTTGATCAACTTTGACCCATGCTTTGGGGCGTAATTGGCTACGAGCACCATTCACAATAAGGACGGAGTCAAACCGAGCATCAAACTTTTGATTTTGATGAGTTCCGAATAGTCGAACTTCATTATTATGTTCTTCAAAACTCTCAACAGAATGGTTCATACACCAAGTAATTTGGCTCGAATATTCACTAAGTTTTTGAGTGAGTACATGACATAAAGTGGCTCGGTGTATACCTAGGCCATAAAGATTTGCGGATGCTTCGTGATAGTGGCTGTTGACTAAAAGACGCTTGTTGGGAAGTTGTCCTTCTAAGCCCGTTACTTTTGCACCCAATGGCAGAGCTTTATCGAGCACCCCTAAATGTTCAAATACTGCTAAGCCTGCAGGTTGTAGTAATAAACCAGCGCCTACTGGAGATAACTCATCAACTTGTTCAAAAATAGTAACGTCATTACCTTCACGGGCGAGCAAAATTGCAGTGGCTAAACCTGCGGTACCGGCACCGATAATCGCAAAATGAGGTGTTTTCATTGTTTGTTCTTTTCAAGCATTTATGAATGCTAATTTAGCAATGAACGAACAAGCGATCTATATTTTTAAAAATTAAAGTTAGCTATAAAAAAAATCCCTTGCATTGGCAAGGGATTTAGAACTTATTTCAAGATGCGCCAAAGTGCTAATAAACTACTCAGCACAATTAAAATAATAGAAACAAACCAAGGACTAATAATCGCGATGGTGAGTAAAATCAGCATGCTACTACCGAACATCCAACTGCGGCGTTGTTGATGTTCCATTTGCAAACGAAGTTGCTGCATTTCGCGTAACTGACGGTCTTGCCAAGCAGACTGATTTTTTAAACCATTTAAACTATCGACAATTAAGCTTGGGAAATCTTGAGCACCTAAAAGCAGGTCAGGTAGTTGCTGTCCTAACTCTTTTATATTTTTGACTGGGTTCATGTTGGCTTTGACCCATTCAGTCAAAATTGGTTTTGCCAATTTCCAGATGTCGAGCTGCGGGTAAAGATCGGTCCCTAGGCCTTCGACATGCACTAAAGTCTTTAGCAACAACATAAGTTGTGGTGGAATCTCTAAATGGAAGCGACGGGCAATATCCATCACTTGAATCAAGATGCCAGCAAAATCAAGTTGATCCATTGGTTTAGATACCATTGGGCCAACGGTGCGACGCATTTCACGCGATAGCGCATCTTGGTCTGTACCCGGTGGAATCCAACCAGCTTGATGCACAATTTGAATGAGCTGCATAAAGTTGCTGTTCATTACAGCAAGCAACATGCGGGCAATGGTCATCTGGTCATGCTTAGATAACTCACCCATAATTGCACAGTCGAGTGCAATAAAGCGTGGATTGCTTGGATTAATTGTTTCTACAAAGACATTGCCAGGGTGCATGTCGGCATGGAAAAAGTTATCGCGGAATACTTGCGTAAAGAAAATGGTTAATCCTTTTTCTGCAAGTTGTGCACGGTCCATGCCTAGACGGTCAAAGGTTGCCGTATCTGAAATAGGAACACCTGTAATGCGCTCTGCTACCATGACATCTTTGGTGTCCATGTAGACTTCAGGCACATACATCATGGTTGAGCCAGTAAAATAATGGCGCATACGACGGGTGTTGTCTGCTTCAATACTCAAGTCCAGCTCATTTAAGATAATCTGACGGTAGTCTTGAATAATTTCAGAGAGATGTAAGGCACGAGCAGCTTCAAGGCGACTTTCTAATGTGTTGCCTAACCATGCCAAAATTTCAAAGTCTTGCAAAATTTGGTTGCGAATGTCAGGACGAGTCACTTTAACAACAACTTCTCGACCATCGTGCAAAGCAGCAGTATGAACTTGTGCAATTGAAGCAGCTGCTAATGGCTGGTCATCAAATCGTGCAAACAAGGTATTTACGTCAGCTTTTAATGATTCTTGAATACGTTGTTTGGCAACATTGCTATCAAAAGGTTTTACCTGATCTTGAAGTAAGACCAATTGAGCGAGTATTTCAGGTGGAATTAAATCACGTCGAGTTGACAGTAATTGTCCAAGCTTAATTGCAAGCGGCCCCATCTCTTCCAAAGCTTCTTTGAGCTTTAAAGGATTTTTACGTTCGCGACTAGACCATGCAGCTGGGTGCATTTTAATAACACTTAATGCACGTTGAGCTTTAACTGGTAATTCATCCGCAGGGAACAACGTATCGAGTCTATAGTGCGCTGCAATACGCCAAAGTTCGAGTAAACGTGAAACGTGCGGAATCATATACGGTCTTACCTAATCTTGAGAGGGTTGTAGTTGTATGTTGAGTTGCTGCAATCTTGCTTCTAGACGGTCAATGTCTTGATTAAGCTTGCGAGTTGCTTGAGTTAAATCATCCATTTCCCAACGAGGGGCAAATAGACCACTATCTTCTTTTAATGCGTCTTCTGCAAAAAATAGATGACTTTGAAGAGAGCGTTTTAAATGTTTTGGTGCAAGTTGAATCTTGCCAATTTCGTGGGCCAGTTGAGGACCTACCCATCTTGATAAGTGCGCAGCTAAATCTGGTTCAGCTTGCTGCATAATCTTTTGAATATCCTGTAGCAGGTGGTAATCACCTTGCAATGGGATATTGCCAATCTGATCTGGATCGCTGACCAATAATTTAATCAGTTCGACGACATCTTTAACATGCAAAGTTGCTGTTGCTTCAGAAATTTTGAATTGCGCATCAAAAGGGCGTTGTTCAAAAATAGAAGGCTTTTCACTGTGCCCTGTTGCAGTAGGTTCAAGACGTACTTTTTCTTGGTCAAAGAATACATCGACAGAAAGCTGCGGACTATCAATCACAACACGCAACATTTTGCCCTGTAACTGATTAAGCTGAATGCGTGTAACCGCATCCAGATCGATCAGATGATGAATGATACGTTCGACTGCACCGAGTGCCAGAATCGACCACATATCGTTATCCCTTACAGTTTGAAGCCACGGTGAACGGCAACGATACCAGCAGTAAGGTTGTGATAGTCACAGTTCTGGAAGCCAGCATTTTCCATCATACCTTTTAAGGTACGTTGGTCTGGATGCATACGAATTGATTCAGCCAAATATTTATAACTTTCTGAGTCATTCGCAACCAATTTACCCATAATTGGTAAAGCAGTGAATGAATAGAGGTCATAAAGTTTTGAGAATGGCTCAAATACAGGTTTAGAAAATTCAAGAATAAGTAAACGACCACCTGGTTTCAACACACGGAACATAGAAGCAAGCGCTGCATCTTTATCTGTCACGTTACGTAAACCAAAGCTAATGGTGAGTAAGTCAAAGCTGTTATCTGCAAAAGGCTCTAAAGTTTCTGCATTAGCAAGTACGAAGTCAACATTGGTACAGCCTGCGTCAATGAGGCGGTCGCGACCAACATTAAGCATAGATTCGTTAATGTCTGAAAGAACGACATGACCTTGAGGACCAACTTCACGGCTAAATACTTTTGCTAAGTCGCCTGTACCACCAGCAATATCTAACACGTGTTGACCACGGCGTACGCCAGACATGTTAATTGCGAAGCGTTTCCATAGACGGTGAATACCAAATGACATTAAGTCATTCATCAAGTCATATTTGCTTGCAACCGAGTGGAATACTTCTGCAACTTTTTGAGCTTTATCTTCAGTTCTAACTGTTGAGTAACCGAAGTGGGTGGTTTCACCAACGTTGCCAGTATTGCCAGCACCACGTGGTAAATTATATTTCGGTACAGAACCATTAATAGGTGTGTCGGTTAAGGTTTGTTGTAAAGATTGTTGTTGCCCTTGAGGGGTACCTGACGGTAAAGGTGAGCTTAGGAATGGGCTAACTTTGTCTGAACTTTGTGCCTGCTCAGTTGGAGATGTTGGCTTTTGGTTTTCGTTAGACATATTGTCTCTCCTAGACTCAAACTCAAGTGAAACGGAATAAGTTCTGCATGATGACAGATTTTGTCTATTTTTACAGGCATCATCATGCAAATATAATGAATAAAATCTCAACTTCGCGAGGTTGATTTTTTCTCTGTGCCGACCTTATCACACTCTAAACGGATTCGGATGCCCTGAATGTACATTTTCAATAATTTGGCGTTCTTTTTCAGTAAAAGTCTTGATAAAGTTCTCGGCTGATTTTAACGGTTTCATCGCACTAAAACCATCTTGGATAAAATCATACATCAATTCGAAGTGATATTTCTGGGCAATACCTTTACACATTTTAAAGGCCGTAAACATCATAAATGAGCGCATGTATTTATCGAGTGCTGCGCCTAAATCATCAAGAAGAGCAAGCTGTTGATAACGAGCTTCTGCCTGATCAAGCTTGATTAAGGTTAAACGCATAATCTCATCAGTGAGTACTGTATCTGCCGGATAGTCCTCAAGAAGCTGCATAGCTACTTGCTCATCAAGTTGAGTTGCAAGTACAGCTAAACTTACCGATTTAGTGCCAGTTTTAATTGCATTTTCAGGCAATACTTTTTCGGCTTTATGGGCATATTTCAATAAGCGTTCAATTTGAGCCGCCAGAGCATCAAACTCTGGACCACCATATAAACGATTTAAAAAATACTCTGACATGAGTTTATGTTCAGGCAAGTTAAAAAAGTCGTGATGTGTATCTTTCATCCGCTCTTTTAGCCATGTTTGTACATCTTGCAAACGCTGGGCAAGCACTGGATTATCGTGATAATTAAATGTTTTATATTGTTGTAAAAGATCATCAAAAGCAGCGAGTTTAGACATTTAAGGCTCTAATTGGGCTATTTGCAAAAAATCATAAGAGGCATTGTAACCTTGTACTATGGCGAGAAGATGTAAAAAAAATGATTCATGCGTCAATTCTTAGACAGATTTTTGTCGCAATGACATAATTTGTATAGCAATTCATCATTTAACCGCATAAGTTAAAGATCATCGAAATTAAACAATAAAATATTAGAGCCGTGGACTATGAGTGAACAACAACCAAAATTTGAAATTCGAGATGAAGAACTGCTTTCAGTTGACTTGATTGAAGCACAATATGCGTTAAAAGAAAGTCGGGGAAAACCCAACGCTAAAAGCACACTCATTTTAATGAGTGGTATTGAACTGGCTGGAAAAGGCGAGGCTGTTAAGCAGCTTCGCGAGTGGTTGGACCCTCGATACTTACGAGTAAAAGCAGATGCGCCACGTGTGCTGACAGATACAGAAGCATTTTGGCAATCTTATTCGGAGTTTATTCCTACCGAAGGCCAAATTGTGGTGATGTTTGGCAATTGGTATAGCGATTTGCTCGTTACAGCAACGCATGTATCTGAACCTTTAGATGAGGCACGCTTTGATGCTTATGTTGAAAATATGCGGGCATTTGAGCAAGATCTAAAAAATAACTATGTCGATGTGGTTAAAGTCTGGTTCGATCTTTCATGGAAATCACTACAAAAACGTTTAGACAAAATTGACCCATCTGAGCAACACTGGCATAAGCTCCATGGCCTAGACTGGCGTAACAAGAAACAATATGACACTTTGCAAAAGTTACGCCGTCGCTTTACCGACGACTGGTACATTATTGATGGCGAAGATGAAAAGCAGCGTGATCAGTTTTTTGCGCAATACCTTTTACAACACATGCGCCAACTTCCTGATCATGAAACCGAAGTCAAAGGGAAATGGCAGCAGGCTAAAATTCCAGAGAGTTTATTAAAACCTGCTGATGAACCACTTGATAAAGCTGAATATAAAAAAGAGCTCGATAAATTAAGCAAAAAAATTGCTGATGCCATGCGTTTCGATAAACGTAATGTTGTCATTGCTTTTGAAGGAATGGATGCTGCCGGTAAAGGGGGGGCAATTAAGCGAATTGTTAAAAACCTAGACCCACGTGAATATGATATTCACTGTATTGGAGCACCTGAACGCTTTGAAGCACGTCATCCTTACTTATGGCGCTTTTGGAACCGCATTAATGAAGCCGAGAAAATCACAATCTTTGACCGGACATGGTATGGGCGTGTACTTGTTGAACGTGTTGAAGGTTTTGCTTCGCCTTTAGAGTGGCAGCGTGCCTATGACGAAATTAATCGTTTTGAAAGAGATTTATTTGATAGCCAAACGATTGTAGTAAAAATTTGGCTTGCGATTAGCAAAGATGAGCAAGAGCAGCGCTTTAAGGCCAGAGAAGAGACACCGCATAAACGTTTTAAAATTACCGCAGAAGATTGGCGTAATCGTGATAAGTGGGATGATTATTTAAAAGCCGCAGCAGATATGTTTGAGCGAACCAGTACTGACTACGCACCTTGGTATATTGTTGCAACTGATGATAAATATACGGCACGTCTAGAAGTATTAAGGGCGGTTTTAAAACAGCTGAGAGCAGATTAAGCTCTCAGCCATAAGGCATAGATTAATTTACAATGGTGGTACGGCTTTTTTGCTGAATACGTTTTGCAAGATTGTAACTGTCAGTAAGATGCGTTTCTGCTATTTTTTTCATCATGAAATAGCCTAAACTAGCTGCTACAATTTGTCCGCCTAGTGGTATAAATTTAGTCACTTGTTTCGTTACGATTTTGCCAAAGAAGCCGTTAAATGTTTTTTTAACGGTCGTGCGTGCCACTACAAAGCCTGAAAATTCAAAACCACGTTTACGTAGCTCATCCCAGTGAATTGTTTTAGTTTTTGGGTCATAGACACTTACGTGTTCAGGGGCTAAACCGAAACGGGAATTGATATCTGGAATCAGGTACGACAAAATTCCCAAATCTATCACCACGTCAAAAAAAGGGATCGGTACAATTGCCGCCCCTGCTGAGACGTAAGCTCTTTTTTTGATGAGATCATGGCACTCATCGCGAATTTGTTCCAGATTTAGGCTAGGATCAATATAGTCAGGAATCTTGTCAATTTTCATAATGTCTACCTGTATAAATTTCTTGATGGCGTCATTCAAACCAAGTGTAAGTGACACCTGAAGTTAAATTATGCTGTGTTTAAACCAACGTGACATAGTCAGATTCAGTTGTATAGTAATGAATGTTTATGATTTTGTGCATAAATTATGCAAGCAGGAAATGAAATAAATGGGGATCCATGTTATTCAAAGTCAACGTATTGATGTGTTGTTGCAAGGTGTATTAGCGTCTACATCTCAAGCTTCAACGCATCCATTACAGGTTTTGAAAACCCAGCATTTTATTGTTCCAAGTCCTGCGGTCGAGCAGTGGCTGATACAAAAACTTGCAGAACAGCAAGGCATGAGTGCCAATTACCAGTTTCACCAACGAGTACGTGGCTTCCAATGGTATGCCTACCAGCAAGTTTTAACTGCGCATAAAGAACAGGTCCGTAAAGCCAACATCCCACGTTTGATTTTTAAATGGCGGGTTCATCAGGCTTTGCATGAGTTTATTCAACCTGACACGATGAGCATAGACACATCACATCCTTTACATTCTATTGTTCAGCGTATTTATGACAGCGCAGATCGACTCGAACAAGGCATAGATAAACAATTAAAAAAACAAAAAATGCTGTATTGGGTCGCTGAGCAGGTTGCTGATTTATTTAGCAACTATATGATTTATCGTGGACAGTGCCAGCGTGGTTGTGAAAATAGTTGCACTTGTCCTGAAAACTGGTTGTCTGCTTGGGGGCAGGGTCGAGCACTCGATATTGAAAAATATATTGTACAAAAAGATGAAGAAGTGACTGCTTTTGCATTGCACCAAACTGAGGAGTTAGAACGCTGGCAGCGTTGGTTGTGGCAGCAACATTTTCATGATGATTTTGTGCAGATGCAGCAAATTGATGCGTTGTTCTGGCAAGAGTTAGATCATCCGGATCGCAGTAAGCGCGCTATTTCAAGATTACCTAATCAAGTAGTGATCTTTACGTTATTAGATTTACCGCCAAGCCAGTTACAGTTCTTGCGCCGTTTAGGCCAATATATTGATGTCTTGATTTTGCACTATAACCCTTCACAAGAATATTGGGCCGATAGTGTCGATCCACTGTGGAAACAGCGTTATGACCTAGGGGTAAAAGAACGTTTTATTGCGAAAAACCCGAAGGCTACAGATGCTGAAATTAGTGATTTCTTTAATAAATTTACACTCAACTTTAATGCTGAAGCGCGTGAGTCTAGACATCCGCTTTTAACCAGATTGGGTAAACAAGCCCGCGACCACTTTTCACTATTATCGAATTTGTCTACGGGTGAAGAAGGTAAGTGGGTTGATGCTTTTGTGGATGATTTCCCAGAAAGTTTACTCGGTAAAGTTCAGTCAGATATTTTGCATTTAGTGGAGCCCCAAGCTAAACAATATGAGCTTGCTTCCGATGATGACTCTATTCAGATTCATGTTTGTCATTCGACGCTACGTCAACTTGAAGTATTAAAAGAGCAATTGATTGGTTGGCTGGCTAAACCGCATGAGCAGCCGCGCAGACCAAACGATATTTTAGTTTTAGTTCCTAATTTGGCTGACATAGAGCCTTTAATTCGAAGTGTATTTCCTGCTACGGCCACAGAGCAAGGTGTGCATTTGCCTGTGAAAATCGCAGGTGTTGCATCACTTGATGCACTGAATGCATGGCGCGCCGTGATTGGGCGTATTCAACTGATGCAGGGACGTTTTAGCTTTGATGATTTTGCTGACTGGTTATGCTTACATGCGACTCAGCAACGTTATGAACTTGAATATGTTCAGGTTGAGCGAATTTTAAATTTACTCGCCGATGCAGGCTTTAAACGAGGGCTTGATGCAGAACATCTCAAGCGAAGTTTGTGTGACGGTGATGATGATTACCGATATAGCTTTAAATTTGCCTTAGAGCGATTGGCTCTTGGTATTGCCGTGCCTGTGCATGCGACATTTAATCAGGTGTTGAGTTATGCCAAAGTCCAACCGAGCGATTTCGAGCTGATTGGTACACTCATTCAAATTTATCAAGATTTGAATGAGCGCCGTGATTGGCTGACTCTGCATGAACAGGGGAAAGTCTACACGGTTGAATATTGGCTTCAGGTATTGGGCAAAGATATTGTTGAGTTTGAACAGGTCGGTGTTGCTGCTTTAAAAGCTGTTCGGGAAATTGTTAAGAAACAAGAGCGAATGTTGACGCTCGCAAGCTATTACGCCGAGACAGAAACAGGAACTTTGCGCAAAATTACCTTACCTCTGCCTTATATTATTGAAGAAATTCAGCGAACTTTAGAAAGCCAAAGTGCACAAGCTGAACCAACAGGGCAGATTACCTTTGCTCAAATTGGACATATTCGGCCGTTACCTTATCGTTTAATGGTCATGCTAAATCTGGATGCAGGGCAATTTCCAAACCGTGATACACACGTTCCATTTGATTTAATGGATGCACTGCGTCAACAGTTAGGTGACCGCTCTCGACTTGAAGATGATCAAGGTGCGTTTTTAGATGCTTTATTATTAGCCCAAGACAATTTATGGCTGTTTTATAACGGTTTTGATGTGAATGATGGTGAGGTACGAGAACCATCTAGTATTCTTCAAGAGTTCCGTGAACACCTTGCCTTGATTGTGAAAGCTGAAGACGATGTACCTGACAATGTAGTTGTGGAAGGGATTGAGATTCCATCACAATTAAAACAACTCTATCACCTACATCATTTACAGCCCTTCGACCCGAAAGGTTTTACTGTAGAAAAAAGTGTGATCCGTTATCAAGATCACTGGTTTAAGGTCGCTTCACAAATTCAGCAAGTCTCAGGAAACCGCCAACCTTGGGCAAATACGACCTATCCGCTACAAGCTCCTGATATGCTGGTTTTAGAGAGCCAGCAGTGGATACAGGATGTGACGTTCCCTGCACGTTTATATTTGAAAACTTTAGGGGTAGAAAACTTAGGAAGTGTCGGAGTGCTCGACCAAAATGAACCGTTATTATTAGATGGTTTAGGGCGCTATGCGATCCGACATTTTTTACAACAATCTGACCAGCACGCACAACCTGAAGTATTAATTGATCAGCTGCCTGTAGGTAAAGTCAAATATAGCGCATGGCAACAAGGTGTGTTTGAGCAAGAATGTTTGCTTGAACGCCTTCACCATTATGCACCAGCAGTGACACCAACGACTCAGCGTATTTGGCGAATTGCTAAACAACTTCATATGAATATTACGGTTCCAAAGTCTGAAACTCGGGATTGGGTGAGTATGGAACCTTCAAGCGCTCGGGCAAAAAGACGAGCCAAAGTCTGGTTGGAACACCTACTTTGGTTAGCTTATTTGAATGAGGGAAGTGCAGGAGCTGAAAAGCGCCGTATTGTGATTTTTAGCGATCAAACTGTGATTTGTAGTGGTGTAAGTTCTGAGCAAGCTCGGCAATATTTACAGCCATGGTTTAAAATCTGGCGTCATGCACAGCAACAACCATTGGTTCTACCAGCAGCCTTATTATTAAAGCCATTAGAAAAAGCCAAAGCATATCAGTGGGAAACAACAAATCAGGCAGAAAAAGCAAAACTGGATGAGAAGAGCTACACTGAGCTGTTAAAATACTGGAATGAGACAGGGTCATTTACCACAATGGATATGACTCAAAATGAAGCTTGCAAGTTGCATCGAGACTGGAGCTTTATTTTACAAGAACAAGATGCGCAAGCTTTGCTTCAACATGCTTGTGATGAGTTTGCGTATGATCTGTATCATCCGGTTTTTCAATTTCAACATTCGGAGTAAGACATGAACTCAAGAGTACAGGTGTCTTATCAACCTATTATTGATATTGAATTTAGTGGTTTACATTTAATTGAAGCTTCGGCAGGTACAGGAAAAACTTATACCTTATCGAGCTTGATGGTCCGTATCTTTCTTGAAAAATACTTGCCTAAACAAGTGATTGCGACCACGTTTACCCGTGCTGCCGCTGCTGAGTTAAAAAGTCGTATTCGTGCCCGTTTGGTAGAAACGTATCGTTACTTAGAGACCAAGCGTAGTTTTACAGAACACGAATTAATTACGCAGGCTGAGCAAGAGCCTGACTTATTACTTCAACATATTTTAAAAAGCTTTGCGACGCGTATTGCCTACGCGTGTGAACGTTTAAAATTGGTCATCGATCAGTTAGATGAGTTATTTGTCGGAACACTCGATAGCTTTAGCCAAAAACTATTACGAGAGTTTGCCTTTGAGAGTGGCAAAATTGAACGTGCTCAAATTACCGATGATGCCAAAACTTATAGCCGACAACTGATTCATGATGTACTACGTGAATGGATACAGTCTCAGCCTCAAACTGTGATTGATGCCTTGTATCTGGCAGGTGAACTTAAGAGTGTCGATAGTTTTGTCAAACTCGTCGAAGACTCGCTTAATTTTAGTTCTGCACATTTTAAACTTCCTACAAAACCAACTATTCAATTTGAACAACTTGCACAGCTCAAACAGCTAGCGACAGAAATTGACTTAAGCCTTTTAGAGCACTATTACCAGCTCGATGGCGAACACTATAAGCATGTGAGCGGTACGGTATTTCGAAACGGCGCTTTTAATAAACTATTTAGTGAATGTTTACCGCAGCTTCTGCAAGTTTTAACGCAAAGCGACAGTATTTTAGTTTTTGATGGGTCGCTATCTGCACAGCGTGAACTTGTTTTTAAATTTTTAGGTCAAATTGCCGATCAGAAAGTTTTTAAGAAATGTCCTGCTGAAATTTCAGATGGGTTTTATCAGCACACTACAGTTCAGCAGATGCAGCAACTCTTTGGTGTACTGAAAAACTATGCTGAGCAGTTCGACCAGCTTCATATTTATTTGAAGGCCTATTTGTGTGTCGAAGTTAAAAAAAGACTACCGCAGGTTTTACAAAATAAAGGCGAAACGACCTTTTCTCAGCAAATCCGTACACTTTCTGATGCTTTAAAGGGCGAGCAGGGACAACGTTTTGCAGTATTTGTTCAGGCGCGCTATCCCTTAATTCTGGTCGATGAGTTTCAGGACACTAACCAAGATCAAGACGACATGCTCGCCAGTATTTGGCGCCATCCGCAGCGTTACCAGAAAGGCTGCATGATTATGGTGGGTGACCGAAAACAGGCAATTTACGGTTTCCGTGGTGGGGATATGCTCACCTTCCTAAATGCCTATAAAGATATTCAAGCCAAACATGGGCGCGAATATAAGTTAATTCATAACCACCGTTCGGTAGCCGATCTAGTTGAAGTCGTCGATGCCTTATTTCAACGACAAATTGATTTTGGCGAAGAGGTTCAATATGACCCAATTCGAGCAGGCACTCGACCTCATCCTTTACTGATTGAGCAGAATAATCATAATCCTCATCCTTTACGTTGGCTCATGCTCAAAGATAAAGAAACTGAGGCACAGCAAGTTGCTTGGAAGATTCGAGATCTACTCAATCAGTCACATGCTGGAGAGCTATATTTTCAAAAAGATGCTCAGACCCAAACCTTAAACGAAGATGATATTGCGGTATTGTCCCGTAACCATGATGGGCTGGATAAAGTCCAATTTGAGCTAGAACGTTTAGGAATTCGGGTTAATAGGCCATCAAAACGAAGTGTTTTCGATTGCACGATTGCTCAAGATGTTGGTGCTTTGTTGACTGCCATACTTCATCCTTATGATGAGGCAAAAGTGAAGCGAGCTTTAATTAGCCGTCTATTTGCTATGGATTTAAAACAACTCTTGCAGCTTGAACAGACAGCCGAAGGGTTAAGCCAGTTTATGACTGGTTTTGACACTATTAGAGAGTTGTGGTCCGCTCAAGGCTTTTTAGTGGCATGGCAACAATGCTTAATCCAGTTTGATATATGGCAAAATTTGGTCGCTGCCCAAAGTAAAGATAATGAACGGGTTGTGGTGAACTTGCGTCATTTAACTGAAATTTTGAGTCAGCACAGTGAGAAATACTCAGGCGCGCAAAATCTCTATCACTGGTATCTCAAACAGTTGAGTTCTCCTCTCGATCGTGATTGGGAATTAGAGCGTAAATTGTCGAGTGAAGCTGGTGTTCAGCTCATGACAATTCATCAGTCAAAAGGACTGGAATTTAAGATTGTATTTTTATTGGGTGCAGACAAGCCCTTTCGAGAAAATAACAAAACTCTGAATTTTTCGACTCAAGATGTAATTCAACCAGACTCAAGTCAGACTTTGACTCAACGTGTAGTTGCGATTGCTGATAAAACTTATTTAAATGAAGTTGAACTTAAGCAACACGAAGAACGAGCGCTTGCTGAACAGAATCGTCTTTGGTATGTCGCTTTAACGCGAGCAAGCCACCGCGTCTACGCGCTTTTACAAGATGTGGATGGTAAATCAGTATCAGGCCTCGCGTTTTGGAAAAATAGGACTGAGCCTTTTCAACACCGTTGCTGTACGGATGAAATGGTTTTGGAGCAGATTCCACAGGCAATTCATTTAGCCAAACAAACAAGTATTATTGAAATACAAGCACAACGGTTTCCTGAACAACGTTTTTATTCGAGAGGTAAAACCAGTTTCAGTTACTTGGCACAGCATTTAAAACATAAGGCTGGCACAGATTTATTGGCCAGTCAGAGCAATGAGGCTGTCTTAGCAGAAGATGAGCTGGATTTAATTAACACTGCTGAAGCAATTAGTGCTCAGCCGATTGACTGGATAAAGAGTAACTTCCCGCGAGGAACGCTTGCCGGTAATTTCTTACATGAAATATTTGAACACATCGAGTTTCAATGTTCAGATGACTGGGTAAGTGAAATACGTCGTCGTTTTAAAAATGACTATAGTAGTCTTTGGCAAGATTTACTTAATAAATATAACGAGAGCTTCCCAGAGCAAGAAGATGCCGAGAATCTGCTTTACCAGTCAGTTGCAGAGTGGCTGAAAGATATTTTGCGAACACCGCTTTATCAAGGTTTCCGACTAAATCAGCTTCAACAAGAGCAGTATTTGTCAGAGTTTCCTTTTTATTTGGCATTATCAGATCGGGTTCTAGCGATGACACGTATTCAGCAGCTTTTCGCTGAGTATGGTTTGAATATGCCTGAATTACTTGAAGCACGTTCAGCACGTTACCTTAATGGTTCTATCGATTTAGTTTATTTTGATGGGCAGCGTTACCACATTGCCGATTATAAAAGTAATTACTTAGGTGATGATCTTGCAGATTATCGTAGCGATAGCATTGCCCAAAGCATGTCTTTAGCAAGTTATTGGCTACAAGCAGGTTTATATCTCGTTGCATTACATCGCTATTTGCAAGTCAAAATGCAGGATTACCAAATTGAGCAACACTTAGGTGGGGCAACTTATCTTTATTTACGTGGCATGAATGGTGAAGCTGAGCAGGGCTATTATTACTGGCAGCCTAGCATTGAGTTTATTCTGCGTCTTGATGCCATTTTAGGGTATTTTGCTGAGGATAAAATTGCATGAAAAATGCTGATAAAGTATGTAATTTTAATATTAACAAATATTTGGCATGTGGATAAGCCTGTCTATAACCATGTGGACAAGCGTGTGGAAAACTAGGTGGATAAGTGTGTGGACAATCTAAATAGCTCTGAACAGGCCGATTTAAGCTGGTTAACAACGTGGAGTAGCTTCCTAAATCAGGCTCCATTTACTGAGCAATCGCAAGTGTCAGAAGCCACTTCTTACTTGCAGCAGCTTATTGAAGCGAGCTTACAAGGCGATAGTTGTATCGATGTCAGTTCTGAGCAAATTGCAGCACTTGGTCAGCTTGCTATATCTGCCGATCAAGCAACCTCAAATGTTGCCCCATGCGTCTATGATGAGCAGGGGTTGGCATTATACCGATATTGGCACCTAGAGCAACGACTTGCAGAACAAATTTGTCGATTAAAGCAACAATTAATTCAACCTGTATCTTGTGATGACTACTTAAACCTACTCACAGACTCTCATCAACAGGCAGCTTTACAAATGGTCGCTCGGCAGAGCCTGAGTATTATTACGGGTGGGCCAGGTACGGGTAAGACCTATACGCTTGCACGTATTATTGCAGTGCTTAGCCAAGCAATTCCACATATTCGTGTAGCGATGGCTGCTCCAACAGGTAAAGCCGCACAGCGCATGCAAGAGGCCTTACAGAACTCGTTTAATGACCCTAAATTGCTTGAGTCTGGATTAGTGAGTGAAGAACTAAGGAATCAGGGAACGCAAACAATTCACCGATTATTGGGAATGGGGCATAGTCAAACACCACGGTTTAATCAAAAACAACCGCTTCCTTATGACGTGATTGTCGTGGATGAGGCTTCCATGCTGGATTTAAATCTAGCTACTCTTCTATTTGAAGCAATGCCAGAGTCTTGTCGAATTATTTTATTAGGAGATGCAAATCAGCTGGCTTCCGTCGACGTCGGAGCGGTTCTTGCTGATTTGCAACAAATACAGGCACTCGCCGACAACAGGGTACAATTACAAACCAGTCGCCGTTTTGCTGAAGGGGCATTGATTGGGCAGGTGGCACGTTTTATTCAAATGCAAACCAGTCAGATTAATCATGAGCAGGTTTTGCAACAGTTTGAAATTGATATTGTTGAGGTTTCTGAATTAAAGCCTATAGTTTTACAAAGTGACATGCCAGATGTGGTTCAGCTTGAGTATTTGCCAGAAGGGAATCACGCAGAAGTCGAAATTTATTATCAGAAGCTCATGCTCGGTTTCCAAGGATATGTAAAAAGCCTAAAAAATTATTTAAAAGAAGAACGCTCTATTGAACAGGTCCAAAACGTAGTAAAAGCATTTGATGACTATCGTATTTTAACGGCTGTTCGTCATGGTCCATTTGGCTTACAGCAGTTAAATCAATATGCACAGCGTTGGATACAGCAACAACTTTCAATAGTGATAGCTGGGGGATGGTATGTCGGTCGTCCGGTCATGATGACTTATAACGACTATCAGCTCGGTATTTCAAATGGTGACATTGGTCTGTGTTTTGAACATAGAACTCAGCCTCAGCAGTTTGAAGTATATTTTCCAAGTTTGAATAAATGGGTCGCGGCAAATCGATTACCTAAAAGTATTCAAAGTGCATTCGCTTTAACGATTCATAAATCACAAGGGTCTGAATTTACACACACTGCTGTCGTTTTAGATCAAGCCGCAAAGAATTTATTAAGCCAAGAGCTTATTTACACTGCGATTACACGCGCTAAAAAAGTAGTAAGTCTTTTGGTTCATCCCGAAGCTTTACTACAGTCCTTTACAGTTCGTACGACACGAAAAAGTGGTTTAGTTCAGAAAGTTAATCGGTTAGTTCGTTAAGCCAAACTTAATATTTTTACCCTTGTAAGAAAAAGCTTACATAGATTCGAGATATTTGCTGCTAGAGTACACCCCACGTTTTTGAGATTATAAACGCACAACGAGCTTGGCAAGGAATGTCGGGCAAAATCGCACAATAATAATAGCTTAAGTCGAGAGACTGCGAACTTACAATGACGTAGGTGTATAAAGAGGAAACTTACAGCCGCTAAGCCTTGTAGTTTTGGGAGAGACTACAGGGCTTTTTTATATTCTCAATTTTATTTACTTCTAAAAATTATCAGAAAAGTTCGGATTTAAGCTAATATTGAGTGTAATTTCTTTTAAAAATTTATATCAATAATATCAATATATTTATCTGTAATATGATTTTTAAACAGCCATTTTTCCTGTGAATTGTTAAGTTAAATGTTATACAGAACTGTACGATAATGGGGCAAAAACCGTTATTTATTAAATATTAGACAGACCTGTACGTTTTTGCTTACATGATGATAAGAAAAATACTACTTTTCTTCATAATTGGATATGTCACAATACATCACATAAGGAAATAGAAACAAAACAACGGAAGTCAGTTAAAACAACAAGAAGGATGTGACTAGCATCTCACCAACGATAATAAAAATAGAAATAACACGATAAACAAAAACTACAGCGCAAAAAACCCAAGCAGAAATGCTTGGGTTTTTTATTTGATTTACACTAAGTTCGTTTCATGAGCGTCGCTGCCAAACAAAGATCGGCGCTGATCTCTAGGAATGCGTGGGCATTGTGTTGAAATCTGATAAAGCACATTGGCTAAAGCAGGTAGGTGAGTTCCCACGACCGATTTGCCCGTTGTTAATAGAGAAACACTAATATCTCTTTCAGGGTCGGCCCAACATAAAATGTTGGAGAATCCTAAATGACCAAAAGCTTGCCCCGTCATTGGACCAAAAAGGCCTACAGGATTACTACCTAACATTGGACCTAAGGCATAGCGCATTGGAATTAATAAAGTACGGTCAATGTTAACGCCTGTGGTCGGCAGTGTTGCCCTGAAAATCGTTTTCTCACTAAATATTTGCTGACCGCCGTAGCTTCCGCCACTTAAAAGCATTTCAAAGAAACGTCCAGCTTGTTCAGCACTCGTATAAATGTTGCCGGCTGGGCAAATTGTATCCATAAAACGACTATCGTTAGTCACATCAACTGCAAGTTGCAACCCTCCACCTAATACATGGTTAAGATAGTGATCGGTACCAAGCCGAGGGTGTAGACCCGTTGCGCAGTTTAATGCTACCTCTGAGCGGTATTCTGGTTTTAAGCCATAATTGAAATACGGCATTCCCATTGGTTTTTCGATAGTTTGATGCACAAACTCACGTAAATCTTGCCCAGTTACCCGTTCAATGACTTCACCTAAAATATAACCCGCCGTAACCGCATGATAGGCAAGATGGTTACCAGCAGGAGACACAGGCTTGGCAGCATATAAACGTTTTAAAATTTCATCTTTATCAAATAGGAGCTCGGGCGTGACATCGCCATCAATATAGGGAATGCCGCCACGATGTGCTAATAAATGAAAGAGGGTTGCACGGCGCTTACCATTTACGCCGTATTCCGGAATATAGTAGCTCACAGGATCAAGCAAATTGATTTCGCCTTTTTCATCTAGTAGATGAATCAGCATGGCCGTGATCATCTTCGATGCTGAAAACAGACAAACGGGCGTATCTGGAGTCGCAATCAGGGCATCCTGTTGTAATCCTGCCGGAGAGTTCCCTTGAGCATATCCAATGCTTCTGTTCAGCAAAACTTTACCTTGTCTACGTAAGCAGAAGGTAATGAGTGGATAATTTCCGGTTTTATATAGTGCTTCTATACTGTTCCAGATTTTTTGAACCTGGCGCTCAGTCATTCCACCCTGTTCAGCAGCAACTTCATCTTGATGACGAATAACTTGCTCAATATTGTCCGGTACTGGACAAGTGTTGGTTGAAAAAATTTTCACACGTCCCTCGCGCTTCTTTCTTTTTATTCAAAGCTAGTGTGCAGGGTTAGCATGCTCGTGTCAGTGTCTAAAATGACAAGTTACTGAAAACTATTTTGCAATCCACCTATAGATACCTTAAAATAGGCAACTTGCTGTAGTGATGCACGGCAGTCAGTTGCCTCAACTGATTCATATCGTTTACTTTTTTAAGCATCTCGGAGAAATCGAATGGCTTTAACTAATGCAGACCGCGCAGAGATCATTGCTAAATTTGCTCGCGCTGAAAATGACACTGGTTCACCAGAAGTACAAGTAGCTTTATTGACTGCTCAAATCAATGATTTACAAGGTCACTTTAAAGCTCACAAACACGACCATCACAGCCGTCGTGGTTTGATCCGTATGGTTAACCAACGTCGTAAATTGCTCGACTACTTAAATGGTAAAGACCACGGTCGTTACACTGCTTTGATCGGTGCTTTAGGTTTACGTCGTTAATTCGATTTTCACTTTGTTTTCGCTATTTCGCATGTCGCAATGCTTTATCGCTGAAAAGAGAGTTTCACTTAATTTTAGATTAAGTGATGTTTAGAAGGGGCGCTTGTGCGCTCCTTCTTTGCGTTTAATATTATTTAAAATTTTTGGCCTAGTGTGATGGCTTCTAAGCTTTGTCATTTATCTACCAACAGTTGTAGTCTGAATGCCAAACCTTAGGGGTCTCACTAGAATAAAATTAGGAAAATACAATACATGTCAATGTTTAATATCGTTCGTAAAGAATTCCAATTCGGTCAACATCAAGTCGTTTTAGAAACGGGTCGCGTTGCACGTCAAGCAAACACCGTTTTAATTACAATGGGTGGCGTAACTGTTTTAGTTGCAGTTGTTGCTCAACCTAAAGCAAAAGCGGGTCAAGACTTTTTCCCGTTAACAGTTAACTATCAAGAAAAACAATATGCAGCTGGTCGTATCCCTGGTGGTTACGGTAAGCGTGAAGGCCGTGCTTCTGAAGCTGAAACTTTAATTTCACGTCTTATTGACCGTCCAATTCGTCCATTGTTCCCAGAAGGTTACTTCAACGAAATCCAAGTAACAGCAACAGTTGTTTCTTCTGACAAAACTATGGATGCTGATATTGCAGCAATGCTTGGTACATCAGCAGCATTATCTATTGCTGGTACTCCTTTCCGTGGTCCAATCGGTGGCGCACGTGTTGGTTTAATCAACGGTGAATATGTTCTTAACCCGAACTTTGAACAGCTGAAAGAAAGCGATCTTGACCTTGTTGTTGCTGGTACAGAATCTGCTGTATTAATGGTTGAATCTGAAGCTAAAGAGCTTTCAGAAGACCAAATGCTTGGTGCTGTGCTTTTCGGTCACGACGAAATGCAAATCGCGATTCAAGCAATTAAAGAATTTGCTGCTGCTGCTGGTGCAGTTGAATCAACTTGGGTTGCTCCAAGCAAAAACGAAGCACTTCTTGAGCAATTAAAAGCAGCTTTCGAAGCTAAAATTTCTGAAGCATATACAATTGCGGTTAAACAAGACCGTTATGCAGCACTTGATGCACTTTATGCAGAAGCTGTAGCTCAGTTCGTTCCTGAAAATGACGAAACTGGTATTGCTGACGAAGTAAATGAATTATTTGAAGACCTTAAATATCGTACAGTACGTGACAACATCTTGTCAGGTAAACCACGTATTGATGGCCGTGATACTAAAACTGTTCGTGGTATCGACGTTCAAGTTGGTGTATTAGACCGCGCTCACGGTTCTGCATTATTTACACGTGGTGAAACTCAAGCGTTGGTAACAACAACTTTGGGTAATACTCGTGATGCATTAATGGTTGATACATTGTCAGGTACTAAAACTGACAACTTCATGTTGCACTACAACTTCCCTGCATACTCTGTAGGTGAAACTGGCCGTGAGTCTGGCCCTAAGCGTCGTGAAATCGGTCATGGTCGTTTAGCACGTCGTGGTGTTCAAGCTGTTCTTCCTGCTGCTGACCGCTTCCCGTACGTAATCCGTATCGTATCTGACATTACTGAATCTAACGGTTCATCTTCAATGGCTTCTGTATGTGGTGCTTCATTATCACTTATGGATGCGGGTGTTCCACTTAAAGCACCAGTTGCTGGTATCGCAATGGGCTTAGTGAAAGAAGGCGAGCGTTTTGCAGTACTTTCTGACATCTTGGGTGATGAAGATCACTTAGGTGATATGGACTTTAAAGTAGCAGGTTCTGCAAACGGTATTACTGCGCTTCAAATGGACATTAAGATTGAAGGTATCACTGAAGAAATTATGGAAGTTGCATTAAACCAAGCATTTGCTGGTCGTATGCACATCCTGAATGAAATGAATAAAGTCATTTCACGTGCTCGTGCTGAAATCAGCGCACATGCACCGACATTTGAAGTGATTAACATCAATCCAGACAAGATCCGTGATGTTATTGGTAAAGGTGGCGCAACGATTCGTGCCATTACTGAAGAAACTAAAGCTGCAATTGATATTGAAGATAACGGTACAGTTCGCGTATTTGGAGAAACTAAAGCTGCTGCTCGTGCTGCGATTGCAAAAATTCAAGCACTTACTGCTGAAGTTGAACCAGGTAAGATCTATGACGGTAAAGTAATCCGTATTGTAGAATTCGGTGCGTTTGTAAACATCATGCCGGGTACTGATGGTCTTCTTCACATTTCGCAAATTTCAAACGAACGTATTGCGAACGTGACTGACGTTCTTAAAGAAGGTCAAGAAGTGAAAGTACAAGTTGCTGATGTTGATAATCGTGGTCGTATTAAATTGACTATGAAAGACATTGAACAAGCATAATTGTTTGAATGACACGAAAAAGTCCGCTTGATGCGGACTTTTTTTATGGCATGATGCAAGTAATACAAAAACAGATCGTTGTGGTATGCAGGTTTATTATTTTTATCGCCATCAAAGCGACGGCTATGTCTTTTTAAGTCGCGAACAGCATAGTGAACATGTTCTGGAGTTTTTCTGGATTGATAGTGTCAGAACGGATGTGGTTAACCATAACGAAGAATGGCAACAAGAGATTCATAAGCTTTCAGGTGTGGTTATTAATGAGTTTCATATGCGGGATATTGCCAACATTGAACATCCCTGTGCATTTGACACGCTTGAAGAATATGACCTGTTAATTTTTAAGAAATTGGTTACGCCTGACGATGAAATTAAGCATGCAGAATCACAAGATAGTGTTTTTGGTTTAGCAACGACGCCGATTAGTTTTATTTTGACACCTGATGTGCTGATTAGTGTGCGCGAGCAGGGGAATAAGTCGATTGAAAACTATATTCAACGTCTCGAAAATATTTTATGTAAAACTTTAGCAGAACAAAACAAAACCCGTAAATTACCGAATTCACCCGTCGATTTATCATTACGTTTGTTAAATAGTATGGTTGATGGTTACCTTGATATCCGCTCACCATTGACGAGAAGAGTAGAGCATTGGCAACAACAACTATTGCAGGGTAATCGTCGTTTTAAACAATGGCACCAGTTGTTCCATGAGAATATGGCCTTTCAACAGGTCGAAAATTTATGTGAAGAACAAATTGAAACCCTTCAAGAGTTTCGGGATGAAATTGTAGAAAATTACCATCATGTTGTTGGGAGTCACATCCATAATTCTCAAGATATTTTACTGGTTCGTTTAAATGATTTAATGAGTCATGTGGAACGTATTCAGAAACATACTTTGCGGTTACGTAGCGCAATTCAGTCGGCCATTGATTTACATTTTTCTGCTATTGCAAACCAAACTAATGAAAACATGCGGATTCTTGCGATTATCACGGCAGTCTTTGCACCACTTACCCTTTTAACGGGCATTTATGGAATGAACTTTGAGTTTATTCCTGGTCTTAAATCACCTGTTGGTTTTTGGATTATGTTGGGTGCCATGCTGATTAGTACGATTTTTCTGTTGTACTATTTTTATCGACAGCACTTGGTTGGGCGTGGTGAAAAAAGTGTAATTGATTTATTGGCTCAACAGCATCGTCAAGATCGGATGAATTTGTTTTGGTTTTTGGAATATGAGCCGATTAAACAGACTGTGAAGGAATTAGAAAAGATTACTCGGTTGAAATAAATTTTTATTTTTGCACGTCGGGGTCTTGCTGAGTTGTTATTTAATATAGTCATTAACCTTCGGTTCGACCTACTTTTGTTTCGGCAAAAGTAGGCAAAACCATTGCCATCTTCAAAACCTGTTCAATACTTATTTTTAAATAACAGTATTACAAAAGCACTATCTGATTGATACCACGCAGGTTGCAGATGGCTTTCCCGACTATCAGATTTCAACTAGGGTTTTATGCTGTATTAATGCTATTCCTCAATGAAAATGCTTCAACTGTTTTCTAAGTTGTTGTACTTCATCAATCAAATCTAACATCACCGCAACTGCTGCCAAACTTGCGTCAAAGTCACGTTGCAGACGATAAGCTTTACGTGCACGTGCCACATCTTCACCGATAAATTGGTGTGCTTCTGGTGTATTGTCGACTGATAAAATGTCATATTCAATTAACTGAATAATCCAGTCAGGGCTTTGACCACAAGCTTGAGCAAATTGTTGTAGATCAAATGTAGATTGTTCATCAACGACCTCCGCACTAAAGGTATGGCCGTCATATACAATTTCGCGATAATGAATGGTTGTCATGATCTTGCTCCCTAATGAGATGAACGAGGTTCGAATGAAGAGAAGGCTTCAGCCAGTTGCTGATAAGCTTGTTTTTCTTTTTCAGAATGTGCGGGTGGGAATACAATATTTAAAATTAAATAGAGATGGCCTGGCGTTTTATTTGGTATCCCTTTGTCTTTTAAACGTAGCTGTTGTCCTTGTTTTGCGTTGTGAGGTAAATTGACGTTTAAAGGTCCAGCTGGTGTTTTTACCTCAATACCTTGACCTAATGCAGCTTCCCACGGCGCTACATCTACAGTCAAATATACATCGCTACCTTCAACATGAACGCGGTCTGTATCTTTATACTGAATTTCAATATAAAGATCGCCGTTGGCACCGCCATTGATGCCACTTTGTCCTTGTCCACTTAAGCGGATTTGCTGACCTTCTTTCATACCTTTTGGTATTTTCACCTGTAAGGTTTTGCGTTGAACTTCAGGCTCGCCATAAGCATTCATGGTCGGGATTTGCAGGGTAATCTGTTGCGTTGATCCATGATAGGCAATATCAAGATCAACCTCTATGCTGGCATGTTGGTCTTCACCGCGATAACTACGCTGTTGTCTCTGGTACTGTTGCTGACCACCACCAAATCCTGCACCAAAGCGTCCAAATAAATCTTCAAAACCGCTAAAGTCTGCTTGTTCACCACCTGTAAAGCCTTGGCGATAAAACTGTGCTCCATCAAAACCACCTTGTGCAGCACCCTGACCAAAGTTATTAAAACCTTGAGGGTGATCTAACATCTGGTCATATTCAGCTTTTTTTTCTGCATTGCTTAACGTGTCATAGGCAACATTAATGGCCTGCATCTTTTCTTCCGCATCTTTTTCTTTGCTGATGTCAGGATGATATTTACGGGCTAGTTTCCGATAAGCTTTTTTAATTTCATCAGCAGAGGCTTTGCGTGTAACCCCTAATTCTTCATAATAATTTTTTGCCATAATGTTTTATCACGATGGAGTTGTTTATTTCATTATGAAACGATTTTTAGAGTTTTCAATAAGCTAGATTGTATAAGAGTTGTTCTATTCCAAAATGAAATTGATAGAAAAAGGTATAGGCAAATGAGGCCCATACCTTTCATGATTTAGATGAAACTTTGATATAAGCCATACAGGGCAATAAGTAAAAGTAATAAACCGCATAGCCCTAATATTTTTGGATATAAATGACTGTTAGAGAGGCGACGGAAGAATATATAAACCAAAGATAAGGTGAGGAAGTCTAAAACAATCCATGTCAGGGTGAGTATGGTTAGACTTAAATTTAAGTGAGGGGTAATAGAGACGAATTGCGGAAAGAAAGCCGAGAAAAAAATAATATCTTTAGGGTTTGAAATACCCACGAGAAAGCCTTTTTTAAAACCACCATTTTGTGCTGAAACTGTTTGTATTGCTTCTGGATGAGGTGCTTGAATCACTTCTTTAAGAATACTAAAACCCAAATAACCAATATATAGGCAGCCTAGAATACGAATGATATTGAGATAACTATCGTTAACACTCAGTACTCCCTTTAAAACGAGTACTGAAATAAAAATTAAGACAAGAGATGCTAGATTTGTACCAAAAATGGTTTCAAGCGCTTTTTTATAGCCTCCTTTAAGTCCAGCGCTTGCAACTAAAATCATTACGGGGCCAGGGGTCGCAATCATAATAATTACGCTAAAAATAAAGAGAAAATAATCAAAATAATTCATGGCGTTTTAAGCATCTATTTATAGGCTATAAAGTAGCCTTATATTATCCTATTTAAAATAAAATATTGAAAACTATCATCAAAAGTACAGACAAATAAAAAGGCGGTATATCCGCCTTTTTATAAATTTTAATAATTAACTCAAATGTTCACCAAATAATGCTAAAGCTTCTTCAGCAGTAAAGGTGTATTGAGTATTACAGAACTGACAATCCATACGAATAGGGTTCTGTTCTTCTAAGGTTTCATGAACAGCGTCTACACCAATTTGAATCAGCGCATTTGCACAGCGTTCTTTTGAACATGTACAACCAAATTTTAATGCTTCAATTTCTGGTAAACGAACTTCTTCTTCGTTATATAAACGATATAAAATTTCGTTTGCATCTAAATTGGTCAGCTCTTCGGCTTTTAATGTTTCGGTCAACATTGTCAAACGTGGCCATAAATCTTCATCGACCAAGTTTTGCTCTTCTTCATCATGACGTGGTAAAAGCTGAATCAGTAGACCACCAGAGCGTTTGGTTGTACTTGCTAACACAATGCGAGTTGGAATTTGTGCAGACAAATCGTAATACTGCATTAAACAACCAGCTAAAGTTTTTTGATCAAGAGGGACAATCCCTTGATAACGCTCGCCAAATTCAGGTTCAATATTAATAAATAAAACTGGATTAACTAAAGCGCCAAGAACTGTACTACTGTCTGTTGCTTCGATGAAGCGTGGGTCCGTTTCGTAATCAGCTAGAGCACGTACTTCACCCAAATGATTACATTCAGCCATTGCCCACTTAAAGGTGCCGCTAGCCTGGATTTGCAAGCTGATACGGCCTTTGATTTTTAGTGTACTTGCAAGTAATGCAGTCGCACTCAACATTTCACCTAGCAGAATTTTAACCGCAGGCATATAGTCACGTTGAGCTAAGATAGTTTGTAGTGCCTCTTCTAGATGAACTACTTCCCCACGAACCGGAAAGTTCTCAATATAAAAGCGTTGGCGTAAATCAGACATAATATTCTCCAGGGCCCTAAGCAGAGTATAACTATTTCGTTTTAATCAAGCTTAGGAAATGCAGCGAAGCCGCAAGCCGGACAGGGGCAGCTTTGTGCCCATTGTCCAATTATTTAGGCAATGTGAATAAGTCCTTAATATAGCCATTTTCTGAAATCTCAAGTTATTCTAGATGATCTCTTGTAATGTCGATGCGATTTGGCTGTAAATGACGCTTTAAATTAACATCATGTTTTGACGTAGCCTGTTGCTGTGCATCACTTTCAAACAAATGTTCAAGTTCGGCTAAGGCATTACGATGCGTTTCAAAGATCTTCTGTTCATCAGTATAAATACTTTGCTGCTGTATGAGCAATTTCTCATCGTAATCCCGAAAGATTTCGATATTGTTATAGGCTTGTTCATCTGAGATACCGAGTTCTCTCAAGGCGCGATAAGCCATTCCTAATGAAGATAAATATGTTTCACGCCAAATGTGTTCAACGCCTAAATCTCTTAAAAGATGTACATGGTGACGGTCACGAGCACGAGCTAATAACTTTAAGTTTGGATAATTTAATCTGAGATGCCGTGCAACGTTCATTGAATCTTCAACATCATCAATCGCTAAAATAAATACTTTGGCTTTTTCAATACCCGCGGAACGCAATAAATCTGGCTGGGTCACATCGCCATAATAAAGCTTGCCGCCATAGCGTCGAACAAAGTCTACTTGATGAAGATTATTGTCGATTGCGGTAAAGCCCAAATGTTGCAGGCGGGCAATACGCGCGATAATTTGTCCAAATCGACCAAAACCAGCAATGATAATCGGGTTATCCTGCTGAGGAATTTCATCGTACTCAGGTGGACGTTCTTTATTAAACAGAGGAATGACCTTGGTTGCCATAATCCAGTAAATCACTGGGGTAAGTACCATCGACAATGTGACAATAAGGGTCACTGGCTCTAATAGAGCTTGAGTTAAAATTTTCTCACTTTTTGCAAGACTCAAAATTACAAAAGCAAATTCTCCGCCTTGTGCCAAGCAAGTACCCAAAAGTAAGCTATTGTTCCAACTGTATTTTTTATAGCGGGCAATGGCAGTCAATATCAGTGTTTTGATGAGCAATAAGCCGACTGCTCCACCAATAATAAGTAAAGGCATTTCAATGAGTAGGGACAACTGGGTGGTCATACCCACGGTCATAAAGAATAAGCCAAGTAGTAAACCTTTGAACGGTGCAATACTCGCTTCAACTTCGTGACGAAATTCTGAATCTGCTAATAATACACCTGTGAGGAATGCGCCTAATGTGGTGCTAATTCCTAGAGTATCCATAAGCAAGACAACAGCAAGAATAATAAATAATCCTACTGCTGTAATAAGTTCAGTCGCTCCACTTTTGGCAACAAAACGGAAGAATGGACGCATCACATAGCGACTAAACAAAAACAAGCCCGTAAAGGTTGCAATAATAGCTGCAAAATAAGCGATCCCGTGATGGGTTGATTCTGTTCCTGCCAATAATGGAATGATGGCAAGTAAGGGAATCGCCGCTATATCTTGAAAGAGCAAAATCGAAAAAGATTGCTGACCATAAGTCGTGTTGAGTTGCTGCTTTTCAGTCAGAAGCTGTAATACAAAAGCGGTGGAAGACAGCGCAAGGGCAAAACCAATGACAAAGCTAACAGAAAGCTGCTGCTTAAAGAGTAATAGTATGATCAGCATAAGTACGCCACCGCTAATGAGGACTTGCAGACTTCCCATTACAAAAATAGAGTCACGCATTTCCCACAACCGCTGTGGTCTTAGTTCTAAACCAATCAGGAACATCAATAAAATGACACCGAATTCGGCAAGTTCCATAATTGCTTCAGGGTCATGTGCAATATTTAAAACACTAGGACCTAGAAGTATTCCTGTAAATAAATAACCTAAAACTGTTGCTATCCCTAGGCGTTTGCCAAGAGGGACTAAAATCAGAGAAGCTCCAAGAAAGATTGTTGCTTGCAGTAGGAATGACATTCATTGCCTCGAATGTATTAGTCTCTTTTAAGTGTAAAGCCAAAAAGGCTTCTTCACACCATGATATTCAAATCATCTAATTAAATTCTTGCGGATCGACATCAATTGATAGCCTGAGTTGATGCTGTCTTGGGGCATGAACCAATTGAGACCACCATTGTCTTAAGTAAAAATGTAGGCGAGCACGGTCGGCAGATAAAATTACCATGTGGGCACGGTAGCGTCCCGCTTTACGTTCCATCGGCGCTGGAATAGGTCCCCAAATATCAACAATCTCACCAGCGACTTGACGAAGTTGCTCGGCAGCTTCATTTAAAAATTGTAAGGTATAGTCACGATCTTTGGATTCTGCTCGTATTAGAACTGCATAGCGATAAGGCGGCAGCAAAGCAACTTTACGTTCAGCCAGCGTTTGTTTGGCAACCGCGCGATAATCTTTTTCGATGAGTGTGGTAAGTAACGGATGATCAGGTCTTAAGGTTTGTAAATAAACATGACCTTTATGTTCTCCACGACCTGCACGACCAGCGACTTGTACAATCAGCTGCGCCGTACGTTCTGGCGCACGGATGTCTACACTGAGTAAACCTGCATCAATATCTAAAATGGCAACTAATGTGACATGTGGAAAATGATGGCCTTTTGCCAACATTTGAGTACCGAGCAAAATTGTTGGTTTGTTTTGATGAATGCGATCATAAATTTTTTGCCAGCTTCCGACACGACTGGTACTGTCACGATCGACCCGAATGACATCATGATCTGGAAATAGTTCTTGTAAGTGCTCTTCAACCTTAGCGGTTCCTGCACCTAAAGTTTTTAAGCTTTTTTGCTGACATTCAGGGCAATGATCGGGTAAGCGATGAATGGTTCCGCAGTGATGGCAGTGTAAATAAGAATAAGGCTGAGTGTGCAAAGTAAAATGCGCATCACAATGCGGGCAATTTGCTTGCCATCCACAGCTTTCACAAACCAGTACAGGTGCATAGCCACGACGGTTTAAAAAGATTAAAACCTGTTCTTTTCTAGCTAATGTATGTTTGATTTGTTCAATAAGGGGTTGGCTAATTCCATGCTGCTTTTTGACAATTTTAAGGTCAATCAAATGCATTTTAGGCAAAAGTGCATGTCCAGCACGTTTGTTGAGTTGCAGTGTAGTTAATTTGCCAGTTTCGACTAAATAATAACTATCAATACTTGGTGTGGCTGAACCTAAAATAACAGGGCAGCTTTGCAAGTGACCGCGGTACAGTGCGACATCACGCGCATGATATCGGAAGCCTTCTTGTTGCTTATAAGACAGGTCGTGTTCTTCATCTAAAATGATGAGGCCCAAACGTGGCAGTGGCGTATAGATGGCAGAGCGCGTTCCTAAAATAATAGACGCTTTTCCGGTCTGTGCTTGTTGCCATGCTTGTAAGCGTTTGGAATCATTTAAGCCTGAATGCAATAAAGCAATATCACAGTTAAAACGAGACTTAAAGCGAGAAATCGTTTGAGGGGTTAAGCCAATTTCAGGTACTAACACCAGTACTTGTTTACCTCGCTTTAGCACTTCGTGCATGATGTGCAGATAAACTTCAGTTTTACCACTTCCAGTTAAGCCATCTAGTAAAAAGGCTTGGTATTGATGTTGCGCGTTTACGACGTGCTGGGTTGCTTTCTTTTGATCTTCATTGAGCGTGAGCGGCATTTGTGCCAATTGAGCTGGTGTCGGGCTAAAGTCGTGTGGTTCGAGCGTGCAGTCAACCAATCCTTTCTTTTGAAGTGCTTTAAGCGTTGCAGTTTCTACACCACTTAAATTGAGAATATTTTCTGTAGTTCCAGCGGGGTGTAATTTTAAAATCTGATAAGCATCTTGTTGCTTAACAGAACGCTTTAGCAGGGCTTCAACATTGTCACAGGGTGTGATTTTCCAAAGATGAAACAAAACATCCATCGGTTTGCCCTGACGCAATAACGCGGGTAGGGCGGTTTGCATAACCTCACCAATTGGAAATTGGTAATATTGTGCGGACCATGTCAATAAACTTAAAACTTGTTCATCTAAAATTGGTTCTTCATCTAAAAGTTCAGAAATGGCTTTAAGCTGAAAGGTACCTGTAAATGATTCATTTGGGTTCACTTTTTCAGTAATGATACCAATTAGGTTTTGGCGTCCAAATGAAATAGCGACGCGTGAGCCTATGTGAGCCCGTTCATATTGTGCTTGGGTGAGTGTATAGTCAAAATTGTCGTACAGATGCACAGGTACGGCTACACGCACACGATAAACAACTGAATCAGGCTTTGGCGTTATGGTCATAGAGGCTCATTTCGTCAATTTTAAAAAACGGCATAGCGTCGTGAAGAGGACTTGGGTATTCTACACAGGCTATAGAACGAATATGAATGATTGCGTAGCATAGATGCAACAGCAGCGACTATTATTTTTGGAAAATTAGAACATTACCATGCCTGCATATCAATTTACTGCCATTGATGCTTCAGGGAAGCAGCAAAAAGGAGTGCTTGAAGGAGATTCAGCACGCCAGATTCGCCAACAATTACGCGATAAAGCATGGACACCAATTAGTGTTGACCCTGTTGAACAAAAAGATAAACATCAAAGTCAGGGGTTATTCCAAAAAAAGTTCAGTGCTTATGATTTGGCACTCATGACCAGACAACTTTCTGTTTTGGTTGCAGCAGCAATTCCTCTAGAAGAAGCTTTACGTGCGGTAAGCAGGCAAAGTGAAAAACCGCATGTGCAAAACCTTTTATTATCTGTCCGTTCTCGCGTTTTAGAAGGGCATTCACTCGCACAAGGTATGCAACAATCTGGACGGTTTCCAGACCTCTATATTGCAACGGTCGCCGCTGGTGAGCGTTCTGGGCATTTAGATCTGATTTTAGATCAGCTCTCGGATTACACCGAAAACCGTTTTGCCATGCAAAAGAAAGTTCAGGGCGCCATGATTTACCCAATCATTTTAATGCTGATGTCTTTTGGTATTGTGATGGGCTTAATGACTTATGTTGTACCAGAGATTGTAAAAACGTTTGACCAAAGCAAAGATGCCTTGCCGTGGATTACAGTTGCTTTAATGAAAGCCAGTGATTTTATCCGTCATGCTTGGGTGTTTATTATTATTTTTGCAGTTGTAGGAATTGTTGCATTTGTACGATTCTTAAAAACGACTGCTGGGCATTATGCTTTTGATCGATTAACACTCAAATTGCCATTATTCGGTAAACTGTCACGTGGTATTAATTCTGCACGATTTGCCAGTACTTTATCTATTTTGACTCGTTCAGGCGTACCTTTGGTCGATGCCTTAAAGATTGGTGCAGCAGTGACCAGTAATTGGGTCATGCGTGATTCAATTGCCCATGCAGCTGAGCGTGTTACCGAAGGTGGTAACTTGGGTACACAACTTGAGCGTAGTGGTTATTTCCCGCCAATGATGGTACAAATGATTCGAAGTGGTGAGGCATCAGGCGAACTGGACCGCATGTTAGAACGTGCATCGACCATGCAAGATCGTGAGGTTACAACATTCATTTCAACCTTACTGGCATTACTTGAACCACTTATGCTGGTTCTAATGGCAAGCATTGTACTGGTTATTGTAATCGCGGTTATGCTGCCAATCGTAAATATGAACAATATGATTTAATAACTTTGATATTAGAGATAATGATGAAAGTACAACCTATGCAACGCAAACGAAATAAAAACTCAGGATTTACCCTCATTGAAGTCATGGTCGTGATTGTAATTTTAGGCGTGTTAGCAGCGTTAATCGTACCAAATGTCATGGGGCGTAGTGAAAAAGCTAAAATTGATACCACCCAAATTACATTAAAAGGTGTGGCTGGTGCTTTAGATCAGTACAAACTTGATAACGGACATTTCCCAACCATGCAAGAAGGCGGGCTAGATGCTTTAGTTAATCAACCTGCAACAGCGAAAAACTGGATGCCGGGTGGCTATGTAAAAGGTGGTTATCCTAAAGACAGTTGGAAAAACGATATTCAATATGTCATTCCTGGGGCAGATGGTCGCGCTTTTGATTTGTATTCATTTGGAGCAGATGGCAAAGATGGTGGTGAGGGTAATGATGCGGATATTTATTATCAGCCTTAATTGAAAATATAATAGAGATTATCAATTCAGTTAAAAAGATAAACCGATAAATTCGAATTGATAATCTCTCTCAATCATGAAAATATAATAAATAATTGAAAAATATAAATTAAAATTAATAATGATATTTGAGATTTATAATAAGAATTATTCCCATATTTAATAGTTACAAGAAAGTTAAAATGTAGAGAAAAATAAGCTATATATTTAAATGAAAGCTTTGCATAATAAATAAAAAGCACTTTATTCCATTAAAAAGGAGAGATTAAATGAAAGCATTTCTCATATTAGATGAACTGACTCAGTTTCATTGGGTAATGCTGAAGTCTGTCCTATTGATTTTGGGTTTATTGCCGCTTGCTGAATTTTCATTAAAGCTATGGCTGAGTACAGAGGGAAGTAGCCAAATTATGATTGGCTTCTTTGCATTAAGTATTGTGAGTGCATGGTTGATGGTGAGCTTCTTTACCGCATTAAAAGCGAGTGTCTGGCAAGCTAAACAAATATCTACTAAATATGAGCAATTACTGTTTAAAGCTTATCGTTATGTACCCATGGTCTTTTTATCAAGCCTAGTTGCTTATTTATCTTTGGAACTATCTATCGCTTTTTAATGATATTTTAAAAGCAGATTTTTAAATAAAACGTAGACTCAACATCTACGTTTTATTTTTTTAGTTAAGCAGGTTGTACTAATATTGCCGTGATTTTACGAACTACAGGTAAGACCAAAAGTAACGTTGGAAAAGCGATTAACCAAGAAATTGTCCATGCAGACATCCAGACATAAATGGAAAATTCTTCTAGCCCTAAACTTCGTAAAGTACTGACCATAGACACTACAAAAGTCATAATGATGGATAGAAGAAAAGGTAAAACGATAGATGTATAGCGATTTGGAATTTTTTTAAAACTAGACAAAGATTTTGAGTTTTGCATTTTTGACTCCGTAAACCAACAAACGCCAGTGCCATTCAAAAATATAAAAATATTTTGAACAAATAGCTCCAAGCATTGTTGGAGGTATGTTGGCACGTTGATTGACGTAAACGTTTACGGCTTTTGATGAGCAGATTTAATTTAGCATGAATTTTGAAAACTGGAAATAAAAAGAGGGTGTTTCTTTATTTGTACATATTATATGCTTCAAATCAGATATTTAAGAACATGAGAAAAAGCAAATGGAACAAATCGAGTGGAATGATTTTTTAAAAGTAGAGCTTCGTGTTGGTAAAATTATTCAAGCTGAGGTTTTTGAAAAAGCGCGTAAACCTGCCTATATTTTACATGTAGATTTTGGTGAAGAATTGGGTATACGTAAATCGAGTGCTCAGATTACTAAACTTTATCAACCACAAGATTTAATTGGTAAATTAGTTGTTGCTGTAGTGAATTTCCCTAAAAAACAAATAGGGCCTATTCAGTCAGAATGTTTGGTGACAGGGTTTCATAACGCGGATGGGGATGTTGCACTTTGTATCCCAGAGTTTGAAGTTCCTCTGGGTACAAAGCTATTATAATTTAGCGACGTGATTTAAAAGAAACGTCAACTTTACGTGGACGATAAATCCAACCTAAAATCAGCAGTAATACTGCAAATCCTAACACTGGATAATCACCTAAACGGTTATAAAGAGTTTGACCTTGCATGGCAGGTAAATCACCTCTCAAGACAAACTCTTTATCGAGCGGTGCTTGTTCAGTGATATGACCATTTTGATCGATAAATGCTGTTACACCAGTGTTGGTTGCACGAATAAACCAGCGACCATTTTCTTTAGCACGCATCTGCACCATCTGTAAATGTTGCCATGGCCCCGCAGTACCCGTAAACCAAGCGTCATTAGATACAGTCACTAAAAAGTCGCTGTCTTCTGCATTGCGTCGGGTAAGGTTTGGATAAGCCACTTCATAACAAATCGCAGCAGCAAGCGCATGTCCTTTAATCATGAGTGGTTTCTGGTTACTCTCACCACGTGAAAAACCGCTCATGCTAATATCATTTTGCATGGCTGGTAATACCCATGAGAGTAAACCTGATAGTGGAATATATTCACCAAACGGCACAAGACGCTGCTTTTTATAGAGACCGCTTGAGTCGCTACCAGAAGCCATAATACTGTTGTAATACAGCGGGCTACCGACTTCATGAGATTTGGTAACATCCCAGTAAGGAATTCCGGTTACCCATGCAGTGTGGTTCTTTTTCGCTTGTGCATCCATTGCATCCAAAAACGGTTCAATGTCAGTTTGGAAGAGTGGAATTGAAGATTCAGGCCATACAATTAAGTCACGGCCCCATTCAGATTGAGTCAGACCAGCATAAATTTCTAATGTTCTAACTTGATATTCAGTCAGCCATTTTAAATCTTGTGGAATGTTGCCTTGAATGAGCGAAACGCTAAGTGGTTTAGCAGCTTTAGGTTTTACAAACTGTATATATGATGCTCCCCATGCACCTAAAACCAATAGGGCAGACGGGATAACCCAGAAAATACGCTTGCGCAGAACTTCAACTAAAGCACACGCTAATACAATAACAACGAAGGAAATTGCATAAATACCGAATAGAGGTGCGTAACCATCGAGTAAACGTTCAGTAAAAGCGTAACCGACAAACAGCCATGGGAAACCTGTAAATACCCAAGTTTTTGCCCACTCGAAAACAATCCAGAGCGGTGCAAAAGTCAGTGGCGTTTCAGGGAAGAAACGTCGGTAAACCCAAGTCTGAAGTGCGGTGAATAAGCCCATAAGCAGGGCCATAATAGCAATCATACCTACGCTTAGAAAAGCATTGGTATCGCCATATACATGGATGGACGTGTAGAGCCAAAAAGCGCCTACAAACCATAAGCCGAAGCCATAGCTCCAGCCAATAGCAAATGCTTGTTTAGCTGAGCGTTTATGTAGTGATGCATAGAGTAGGGCTGGAGATAAAATTGCCAGCCACCACCAATAATAAGGTGCCAGTGAAAAACTGAACACGGCACCTGAAAATAAAGCAATGAGTAAAGGAAAAATTAAAGGAAGCTGTTTTTGTTGTTGCGAAGAATCTAACAGCTTTTCAAAGTATGCTCTCATTGACGTACAGCTCGAATCAGATGAATAGTGCGGGCATCTGCTTCAACGATTGTAAATAACCAATTTCCAAGTTCAACAGTTTGTCCTTGTAAATCACTTACTAGACCAATCTCTTGAAGTAATAAACCGCCGACAGTTTCTACTTCATCGTCAGAAAAATCAGCATCTAAAACAGTATTGAAATGTTCGATTGGTGTAAGTGCTTGCACCATCCATGCATTTGCTACCGTATGGTCATTGTCCGGAACAATGTACTGTGCATCTTCATCAGCAGTGTCATGTTCATCTTCAATTTCGCCAACGATTTCTTCAAGAATATCTTCGAGCGTAACAAGACCAGCCGTTGAACCATATTCATCAATCACAATAGCAATGTGAGTCTGAGTATGTTTCAACATGCGTAGAACCTGATCGGAACGCGCACTTTCTGGAACAAACAAAGGCTGACGCATAAGAACTCGAATATCGACTTTGGTATTCGGTTCGGTTAGAAACGGCAGTAAATCTTTTGCGAGCAAAATCCCGACAACATTATCAGGCTGATCAGAAGAGAAGACTGGAAAGCGTGAGTGAGCAGACTCGACCAATACATCAAGAATATCAAGTAACTGATCATCTTCTTGCAAACTGATCATTGCTGTTCGTGGTGTCATGACTTCACGAATTTTTGTAGCTGGAAGGTCAAGAACACCTTCAAGCATGGCAACAGTATCTGGTTCTAAAAAGCGACGTGAATTTTGGACTAATTTTAATAATTCATCACGGGTTTCTGGTGCTGTGCCTAACCATTTTCGTAAGCCGCGCATTCCCCACGACGGACTTGGTTCCTCTTGCATGATCTTTCCTAAAGACTCAATCTATCAAATGAATACTTTGAATCATACCGAAGAAAACATGCTTATGCATCTATAAAACAAGCTAAAAGACAAAACGTATATTGTTATGTAAAAGCCAGTTACAGTTAACAGCGCAGTAATTTGTTTATGCTAAAATGTGAAAATTCTATTTGTTCGAGTTTGTTATGTCAGAGCAACCCATTTCACCTACTGTACAACTCAATACGCGTGGTTTACGTTGTCCGGAACCTGTCATGATGTTGCATCAAGCCATCCGCAAATCTAAGTCTGGCGATGTGGTTGAAGTCTTCGCAACAGATAATTCGACCTCGTGGGATATTCCTAAATTTTGTATGCATTTAGGCCATGAGTTGCTTTTGCAAGAAGAACGCTTAGATGAAAATGGTCATAAAGAATTTCATTACTTAGTGAAAAAAGGGTAATAGAATAATAAGGCTTCTAATAACGACGATTAGGAGCCATTAATAATTCAAATTTAATTTGAAATGATAATTTTTTACAAATAAGAATCGTTATATAATTTATAAAATTAAGTATATAAATGACGTATAAAAATGAATATTTTGTAAAACGAAGCTTATTTATTTTTCTTTGGTTTTTCTGTATTGCCATTTTATTAAATCTAGAAACTTCTTGGTTATCTGAAACTCTTGCCACCATTATTTTAGTTACTCTTATTATTTTTGGCTCAATTCTGTTGGGTTATAGAAATACATATTTTGCTCCCGAACCAAAAATAAAGATGAGTCTGATTTTACATACAGGTTTTATGGGGCTTATGTTAGTTGTTGATTTATTGTTTGGGAAATCAGTTTGGTACTTCGATTTAGCGCGAAACTTTGGTTTTCTTGGCCTGTTTTTATTAGGCTCATTTATTTTTTATAAAAAGAACCTCAATTTAAACGTAGCAAAAATACCGCCTTTTCAATAAGCAGATTCCAATAAAAAAGCCCCGAATAATCGGGGCTTTTTTATTACATATTAGGGTATGAGACACGGCTAGCAAAGCAATGCTTTGCCGTGTCGCAAGGAATTACATATTAGGATAATTCGGACCACCGCCGCCTTCTGGCGTTACCCATGTGATGTTTTGAGATGGGTCTTTAATATCACAGGTCTTACAGTGAACACAGTTTGCTGCGTTAATCTGGAAGCGTTTAGAACCATCATTATCTTCCATGATTTCATAAACACCAGCAGGGCAGTAGCGCTGCGCAGGCTCATCCCATTTCGGTAAGTTTACATTCACTGGAATTGAAGGATCTGTAAGCTTCAAGTGAGCTGGCTGGTTTTCTTCATGTACAGTGTTTGAGATAAATACAGAAGATAAACGGTCAAATGTAAGCTTGCCATCAGGTTTTGGATAGTTTGGCTTAAAGCTAGTTGCATCAACAGTTTTCAATGCAGCGAAGTCTTGCTTCAAGTCATGTAAAGTGAATGGCACTTTAAAGACATTTTGGTCGATAAAGTTAAATGCACCACCTATCCATTGACCAAATTTATGCATTGCTGGACCAAAGTTACGAGAGTTATAAAGCTCTTCTTTTAACCAGCTGTTGTTGAATTTGTCAGTGTATGAAGTTAATTCTTTAGTGAATAAATCTTCACCTTCAGTAACGCGCGCAATCGCAAGGTCACCACCTTTTTCTACACCAGCAGCAATCGCTTCAAATACAGCTTCACCACATAACATGCCTGATTTCATGGCAGTGTGTGAGCCTTTGATTTTTGCAAAGTTCAAGAAACCTGCGTCATCACCAATCAAGCAACCGCCCGGGAAAGTCAATTTAGGCAATGAGTTAAAACCGCCTTTCACTACAGCACGTGCACCGTAAGAAATACGCTTACCACCTTCTAAATACTGTTTAATCAGTGGGTGAGTTTTCCAGCGCTGCATTTCCATGAATGGATACATGTGTGGATTTTCATAAGATAAGTCCACAATCATACCCAAAGTTACTTGGTTGTTTTCAGCGTGGTATAACCACCAACCACCAGAAGAACCAGTTTCAGCCAATGGCCAGCCAGCACCGTGCATCACTAAGCCCGGCTTATGTTTTGCTGGGTCAATTTCCCAAAGTTCTTTAATCCCGATACCGTAGTGCTGTGGATCAGCATCTTTATCAAGATTGTATTTCGCAATGAGGCGTTTACCTAAGTGACCACGGCAACCTTCAGCAAAGAGAGTGTATTTAGCGTGAAGTTCATATCCTGGAGTAAAGTTATGCGTTGGTTCGCCATCT
The DNA here is from genome assembly GCF_016106645.1 of Acinetobacter sp. ACIN00229. Lineage (NCBI taxonomy): Bacteria > Pseudomonadati > Pseudomonadota > Gammaproteobacteria > Moraxellales > Moraxellaceae > Acinetobacter > Acinetobacter sp. ACIN00229. The sequence goes on along the minus strand of NZ_JADWOM010000012.1, from coordinate 30,224 downwards.
TTACCAATACCCATATCACCAGTTTGAATACCTTTTACAGTACCGTCTTCATGGTAAAGCACTTCAGATGCAGCAAAACCAGGGAAGATAGAAACTTCTAGTTCTTCAGCTTTTTGACCTAACCAGCGAACAACGTTACCTAACGAGATAACATAGTTACCATCATTGTGCATGGTTTTAGGAACCATCCAGTGAGGTGCTTCTTTAGAAGTGGTTTCTGAAAGTAAGAAGAATGTCTTGTCTTCAGTTACAGGTACGTTAAGAGGCGCGCCTTCTTCTTTCCAGTTCGGGAAAAGTTCATTGATGGCACGTGGCTCAAGCACAGCACCAGACAAGATATGCGCACCTACTTCAGAGCCTTTTTCAACTACACAAACAGAAAGATCGGGTAAGTTTTTTTCAATCGCTAATTGACGGATCTTAATCGCAGCAGACAGACCGGCAGGTCCTGCACCTACGATGACAACGTCAAACTCCATCGATTCACGTTCGATGTGTTCCATGTAGGACTCCTCAATACTTAAAGGTGGCAACCGTCATATTCAGAAATTCGGTGCTGCCGTGAGTGTTTTAATCCATAGGCGCAAATATGCTATTGTGCCTTTTATCGTTTTGGCTAGTATAGTTTTAAACCATGATCTAGCCAATTGGCTGAGTCGTCATATTTTTTCGTCAGCAAGGCATAAACTATGGTAAATCAAAATAATTCCCCATCGGATATGGGAAAAATACCGTTATCTGATGATAAAAACTTAATGAACATTGCACAATACTTAAAAGGTGTACAGCAAAGTCACAAAAGGTCAATTCCACCTTTAGAGCAGTGGCATCCAAAGCATTGCGGCAAAATGGATTTGACGGTTAAAGCCAATGGAGAATGGTGGCACGAAGGTCAATTAATTAAGCGCCAAGCCCTATTAGATCTATTTACCAAAGTCCTATGGAAAGAAGAAGGGAAATTCTACCTGAAAACCCCCGTAGAACAAATTGAAATTGAGGTTGAAGATGAACCTTTATTAGTCAATCAGGTCGATCAAGTTGAAATTTCAGGTGATCAATTTTTACAACTGACCACGACCAATCAAGATGTGATTTTGGTTGATGCCGAACATCCAATTTTTATGCGTGAATATGCAGGGGAGTTACGTCCTTATGTGCATGTGCGTTTTGGAATTAATGCGCTTATTCAACGTCAGTCTTTTTATCACTTAGTGAACTATGGAACACTCATCGAAAAAGAGAATGGTGAAACCGTTTTAGAGTTAAAAAGTGGTAATTTGCTCTTGCAATTAGGCACTTGAGGTTTAAGCTTTAGGAAGTGAAATTTTCTGACACTTCAGTACAGCTATGACCGCCATACAACCTCTATTTACCGATCTAGAACCTATGCCTAAAGCATCAGCAGATGCCCCAATTGGTATTTTTGATTCGGGAATTGGGGGAATGTCAGTTGCAGCGGAAATAGCTAGATATTTGCCGAATGAACGCATTGTGTATTATGCCGACACAGCCTACGTTCCTTATGGCCCACGTTCTGATGAAGAAATTAGAGAGCTCACAGCTCGCGCAGTCGATTGGTTATACCGCCAAGGTTGTAAAATTGCGGTGGTTGCCTGTAATACAGCTTCAGCATTTAGTCTTGACCATTTACGTGAACATTATGGTGAACACTTTCCAATCGTAGGGTTAGTTCCAGCATTAAAACCTGCCGTATTACAGACACGTTCTAAAGTGGTTGCTGTGTTGGCCACACCGGCTACTTTTCGTGGGCAACTTATTAAAGATGTTGTTGAGAAGTTTGCTGTTCCGGCGGGTGTTAAAGTGATGACCTTAACCAGCCTTGAACTTGTTCCTTGTGTAGAAGCGGGACAGCAAATGGGAGAGGCGTGTTTAACGGCATTAAAAGAGGTTTTACAGCCTGCCGCGGAGCAAGGTGCAGACTATTTAGTGCTCGGTTGTACGCATTATCCTTTCTTAAATGAAGCAATTCATCATCTTTTTGATAACCAATTCACACTGGTTGATTCGGGATTCGCAGTTGCCCGACAAACAGCCCGTATTTTAATAAAAAATGCGTTATTATGTGACCAAATAGGTCAGAATGTTGCACGTATTGAATGTTACGTCAGCGGAAATAATGCTGACGCACTGCAACCTGTTTTACAACATATGATTCCACAAGAGTTAACTTGGACACTTCATAATCTGAACTGATCTTTTAGCATCATTTAGAAAATAGTGTTTTTTATATTTATTATTTTATTTGGGGCGGTTCATGATCTTGGCTGATTTTAAGTCACATACAGATCATGAGGCGAAAGGGTATTATTATGCTCGATACACGCTATCAGATTTTTATTTCAACGTCTGGCCGCGATATGCAGCCAGAGCGAATGGTTTTGTCTCAAACCTTGGTGGGGATGGGTTTCTTTGCTTGGGGACTAGAACATCGAACACCTTTAACAACCACACTTGCACGTCGACAAATTGATGAATGTGATTATCTAATCTTACTTCTAGGAAGTCAGTATGGAGAACAATCGATTTCTGGTGTGAGCTATCTGTCTTTAGAATATGAATACGCGTTAAGTCAGGCTAAACCTATTATTGTGTTCATGCATGAACAGCCTGAAAGCCGTGAAGTAGATTTACAAGAAACACATCCACAACTTAAAGATAAATTTCTCGCATTTAGAAAAAAGTTATTACACGAAGCAAAGCATATTTTTTACTTTAAAACTCCACGTGAATTGGAGTTGGCTGTTCGTTTAAATATTCCTTTAATGGTTGAGCAACATATGGGACAAGGTTGGGTTCCTGCTCATCAAGCTCAGCAGTTAGAAGATGAAATTAGACTATTAAGAAGTAAAATTTTGCATTTAGAGCAGCGAGTAACCGAGCCATCAATACAGTTAAAGGAAGTTGCACCGCAAGATATTTTTGCATTTGAATATCAGATTCAAGCATTTCAGGATGGCAACTTTAAAGAGCTTAAACGACAGAGACAAATGACATGGTCTCAGTTGTTGAGCGTGCTGGCAAAGCGCTTTGAAACAGCTGTGCCAGAAGAGAATTTTGGAATTTGTCTGAATGAATATTTAAATCAGGCTGGCTTAGAAGATGCTCGTCAGGAATTACCTCGTGCACATGCGGTGGCTTGCGCACAGATTAATCATAAGGCACTGTTTCGAATTAAAAATCAAATGCAATCACAAGGTTGGATTGTCCCAACACAAACTGAGCAATCATATGACCTTTGGAAACTAACCACTAAAGCTCAAAAGATATTGCTTAGTTATAAATGGAACAATCGAGGCGTTCGATTAAAAGCTTAGAGCGATTCAATTTATATATGACACTGAAAACTGTTACATTAGTGTCATAAGATGAACTGAAAGGCATTTACACATGTCGTTTGAACAAAAACCGAAAGTTACTGTCATTTTAGCGAATTTAGGCACACCAGATGAGGCGACTGTGCCTGCGGTGCGCCGTTTTTTAAAACAGTTTTTATCTGATTCACGCGTGATTGAAATACCGAAATTCATTTGGTGGATTATTTTAAATCTGTTTGTTTTACCTTTTCGCCCGAAAAGAGTAGCGCATGCCTATGCTTCAGTATGGTCAGCAGATTCGCCGATGCGCGAAATTGTGTTTGAACAAACCAAACGTGTGCAGGCTTATTTAGAACAAGAAAATAAACAGTTTGATTTAACGGTTTTACCCGCAATGACTTACGGTAATCCGGGTATTGATAAAGTTTTAGAAAAATTGGCGGCTAACCCACAAGAACATGTCATTTTAATGCCTTTATTTCCTCAATATTCTGCAACGTCTACAGCGCCGTTATATGATGCATTTGCCAAGTGGATTCCAGCTCAGCGGAACTTGCCGGGTCTAACCATCATTAAAGACTATTATCAGCATCCTATGTTTATTCAAGCATTGGCAGAAAGCGTTTTAGCCTACCAAGAGCAGCATGGTAAACCTGAAAAACTGTTGATGTCATTTCACGGTATTCCGCAGCCTTATGCAGATAAAGGCGACCCTTATGCAGATCGTTGTCGTATTACAGCAAAGTTAGTTGCTGAAGCCTTACATTTAAAAGAGGATGAATGGGCAATTAGTTTCCAATCACGTTTTGGAAAACAAGAATGGGTGAAGCCTTATACAGACCAGCTTTTACAAGATTGGGCGAAGCAAGGCGTTAAGTCCGTTCAGGTATTAAGCCCAGCTTTTTCTGCCGATTGTTTAGAAACACTTGAAGAATTAGCTATTCAAAACGCAGAGTTGTTTCAAGAAGCAGGTGGTGGTAGCTATGCTTATATTCCAGCTTTGAATAGCGATCAGGCTCATATTGATTTGCTTGCAGGTTTAGTTCAGGCTAATCTTGATGCCCTTACCCATACCTTAGCCCACCGTTAATTGCGTTTTAGCCAGAGGTTCTTATGCTGCAAGTCAAAATTGTTCCCGTTACTGCATTTGCTCAAAATTGTTCCCTTGTTTGGGACAGTGAAACGAAAGAAGCAGTTTTGATTGATGCAGGTGGCGATGCTGCTGTTTTGAAAAAAGAAGTAGAAGCCTTAGGTTTAAAAGTGAAGGCTTTGTGGCTAACTCATGGGCATTTAGATCATGCGGGAGCAGTAGGTGAGCTTGCCAAAGAATGGAGCGTTCCAGTTATTGGCCCACACAAAGAAGATCAGTTCTGGCTAGACATGATTCAGGAAGTATCAGCACGTTATGGCTTTCCGATTCCACAACCTGTCAAAGTTGATCAATGGCTTGAAGGTGGTGAAGTACTAAAACTGGGTGAAGATGAATTTGAAGTACGCTTTGCACCAGGGCATACACCAGGGCATGTGGTTTTCTATAATAAAAACCATGGCTTACTTTGGACAGGCGATGTTCTGTTTAAAGGTTCGATTGGGCGAACAGATTTCCCACGTGGCAACCATGAGCAGTTGATTGAATCGATTAAACGTGAGTGTTTTAGTTTGCCAGATGATACTCAGTTTATTTCTGGACATGGTCCAATGAGTACCATTGGCTATGAAAAGCAATTTAACCCGTTTGTCGCGGGTAAAGCAGGTTAATCTTCATAATCATCTTCATTTTGACTACCCTTGTTTTGCTGAGGAGCATCTTGGGTAGGCAGTCTATATTCATCATTTGCCCAAGCGCCTAAATCAATTAATTTACAACGCTCTGAACAAAACGGACGAAATTCATTGCCTTCCCAAACACTTGGTTCACCACAACGTGGGCAGGGAAATGTACGTGGCATAAAGCGATATCCTCAAAGTGAAGAGAAATAGATTAGGCAAAAGTCAGGTGACTTGTTAGACTTATGCCGATTTTTATTTAGTTTGATGTGATTATGCCGATTCGTCAATTTCAAGCACAACGTATGCAAGCGCCTCGCGATTTTACTCCAATTGAAAATACCCCGATTTGTGTAGAAATTGGAGCGGGCAAGGGCAAACATGCTTTGCTTTTTAGTGGGCAACAGCCACAGCACACGTTGTATGCAATTGAACGAACCCGAGAAAAATTCTTGGCAATGCAAAAGCAGCATGGTTTGGAACCAAGAGATAACTTGGTGCCTGTACATGCAGATGCTTTACCTTGGGTAGTACATGCTTTGCACCCGGCTCAAGTTGAACATTTCTTTATTCTCTACCCAAATCCAGAACCACATAATCCGGCACAGCGTTGGTTAAACATGCCATTTTTTGAGTTCTTAATATCGCGTCTGCAAACAGGTGGAACCATTACTCTGGCAAGTAATATTCCTGAATATATTGAAGAGGCAGAGCAGCAGTTATTAAATGTATGGAAGCTGCCTTACCAAAAAGAAAAAATTGCTCAAACCTCTGCACGTACCCATTTTGAAATTAAGTATTTAGAGCGTGGTGAGCTTTGCCAGCAACTCATAATGACTAAGCCTGAAGATTATAAAACTCGATTTGATGAGTTCGCGCCATTGCAAGGGCAAACACATGGTGAATAAGCGGGTTGCCATTATTGGAGCAGGCCCAGCAGGTCTTATGGCTGCTGAGGTGCTTAGCCAATACGCTTATGATATTGATGTCTATGAACAAAAGCCTTCAGCGGCACGTAAGTTTCTGATGGCAGGTAAAACTGGGTTAAACATCTCGCACGCCGAACCTTTAGCCCAGTTCATTGACCGTTATGACCATGCAGAATGGCTCAAACCGTGGGTTGAAAAATGGGATGCAGTCTGGATTCAAAGCTGGATGAAAAGTCTGAGAATTGAATCTTATGTGGGCACCTCAGGTCGCATTTTCCCTGTCGAAATGAAAGCTGCTCCTTTACTGCGTGCTTGGCTAAAACGCTTGGCAGAGCAACAAGTTAAATTCTTTTATCGTCATCGTTGTATTAATTTACAAGGTACAACGGCGACTTTAGAAAACCAAAATAATCAAAGCACTGAAACTTTTACCCAGCAATATGATGCAGTTGTATTGGCCTGCGGTGCGGTGTCGTGGTCACAATTAGGTAGTGATGGTGCATGGCAGCAATGGGTGGATCAATCTGATATTGAACCTTTCCAGCCAAGTAATGCAGGGGTATTGCACACTTGGTCAGCTTTTATGGAAAGCTGTTTTGGTGAACCTTTAAAGCGTATCAATGCGTGGGTTGAACCTAGCCAAGTTACTCATGGCGATATTGTGATTACTCACTATGGTTTAGAAAGTGGTGTTATTTATAAACTTGGACGTGCTTTACGAGAACAGCAAAAACAAGGAAAAAGCTTAAATCTATTTTTAGATTTATTGCCCGATGTAGAGTTGTTCCAGTTAATTAAAAAATTGCAGGCTGGTAAAAAACAATCGCTCACTAATATTTGGCGTAAAGCAGGTTTAGATACGGCCAAAATTAACTTAATTAGAGAAGTCGTTGATAAAGCTTTATGGAGCCAACCAGAGACTATGGCTCAGCAAATTAAAGCACTTCAAATCAAGTTAGATGGCTTTAGGCCTATTGAAGAGGCGATTAGTTGTGCTGGTGGTATTAAGCAAAAAGCATTAACTGAGAACTTGAGCCTTAAACAAATCTCAGGTGTGTTTTGTTGTGGTGAAATGCTGGATTGGGATGCTCCTACAGGTGGATATTTACTTACAGCATGCTTTGCTACAGGGCGAGCGGCTGGTGAAGGCGTGCATTTATTCTTAGAAAAATAACAGCGAATTTGGTGCTATTTTTGATATGTGAAAAGTGTTATTTTTGAGCGATCAATAATAATAGGATTTACGAGAACATGTCTCAAGCATCACCAGTTTATCAAGGAAGTTGTTTGTGCCAAGGTATTCGCTATGAAATTAAAGGCGATATCGGGGATATCATTCAATGCCATTGTCAACGTTGCCGAAAATCCAATGGAACAGCATTTGCCACGAATGCTCCTGTTAAAAGTACAGATTTTAAAATCACCCAAGGTGAAAACTTAGTTAAAAAATTCGCTGTGGAAGGTGTGTACCGCTGGTTCTGTAGCGAATGTGGTTCACCTTTGATTAGTTCGCGTGATGCTCAGCCTGAACTGTATCGTGTAAGAATTGGGACACTGGATACACCATTAGAGCAAAAACCGACAATGCATATTTTTGCTGCCTCTAAGGCAGAGTGGGAATGCATTCGTGACGATTTACCGCAATACGATGAACGTCCATGATTTTACAAGGTATGTTTAAATCAAATTCAAGATGATCTAATATACTTAAAACGGGGAGATGGCATTCCTCCCCTGAAAAACCGCCGTATTGGCTAATGATGCCTACGTTACCCTCATGTATTTATATATCGCTGGGTACGTAGGTTATTGCGTACTCTGCTTATTTTTGGAGTACGCTATGTCATATTTTCCTTCATTATTTTTTGCTCTTTTAGCGTCTATCTAAAGGGGTGGTCTTATGTATTATTCTCTACTTTCAATTGCTTTAGGCTCAGTTCTAGGGGCGTGGTTACGTTGGTTTTTAGGTTTAAAACTTAACCCGATTTACCCGCAAATTCCACTCGGTACTGTCACTGTTAATTTGGTCGGTGGTTTTATTATTGGTTTTGCGATTGCCTACTTTTCTCAAAGTGATTTAAGCCCGAATTATAAGCTCTTTGTGATTACGGGTTTTTGTGGTGCTTTAACTACGTTTTCAACGTTCTCGATTGAGATTGTGACTTTATTGCAAAGTGGTAAGTTGGGAATGGCGATGTTGGGAATTTCCATTCATTTAATTGGATCGTTAATTTTTACGTATTTGGGGTTGGCGACTTATTATTGGGTAGCAGGACATTGAGTGTTTGTTTTGGTTGAAATGTTTACCGCTGAGTCTTTTCAATAAAGTTTTATATCTGGATTAGCCGTCGGCTCGACCTACTTTTGTTTTGGCAAAAGTAGGCAAAACCATTTTCATCAACAGAACCTGTTATCTGTTTACAATTATCAAATATGTTGCAAAAACATTATATGGCTGATTTGAGTCAGGCTGTTGATGACTTACCGAGTATCGAATACAAGAGGTTAATCAAATAATTTAATTAATAATTAGTCATTTACTATCGTGACAGACGGCAGGGATGCTGTCGTTTCGCTGTGCTACATGGATGTAGCATCAGCGGAACAAAGGGTTTTGTCACTTTTGCCCTCAAAAGTGAGGCATTGCCTATTAACAGGCTTTTGAAAATCTCATGATTTGAGGCTGTGCTAAAAAATGATTAAGCTTTTTCTGCCAAAGCCTGACCTTCAAACTTCACACCATCCCAACCATTTTGCATAAACTGACGAATATTCTGATGATCAGTTCCCTCAGGTGTAGCCAATACAGATGCGTAGTGCTCTACAAATAAACTTAAAGTTTGAGCTTGGTCTAAACCTTGTAACTTGGCAAAAGAGAAAACTTTTGCACTGCCTTGATTTTCAGTCGCAGCATTATGCTGTGCGCCATTTTGAAAAGCCGTTGGAGTATGTTGGTAACGTGCTTCAATATGAGCTAAAACGTCTGAAAATTTTGCTGTGCCTGCTTGTAATTGTGCAAGTAACTCTTGTGCCATTATCTTAAACTTCCTATTAAATGAGGGTTCAAGCATAGCATCGAATAGCAACTTTGAAAGCTCGGCGAATGCAAAAAATGATGAGTTGTGGGAAAAATAAGAAGAGTTTTTATACAAGTTGTGGATAGGTTCTCTTTTATACACAACATAAAAAGATTGAAAAAATACACATAAAAAAAGAAGCCTAAGTGGAGGAGATAGTCTTAGGCTTCCAATGATTTAAGTGTATTGGTCAAATCTTAACGTAAGATTAACTCTTACGATTAAAGCGAGCGAAGCGTTTATTAAAGGTTGCAACGCGGCCTTCGTTACTTGCTTGACGTACTTCACCTGTGTAGAAAGGGTGAGATGCACTTGAAATATCAAGGGTTACATAAGGATAGACTTTTCCTTGATATTCTTTGGTTTGTTTAGACTGAAGAGTACTACCAATTAAAAAGTACACGTCTGCATTGGTGTCATGAAATAACACTTGTTGATAAGCAGGATGAATATCTTTACGCATGAGAGATTGTCCTAAATTATTTTTGATTAAAGAAATGTTATAACATAACAATTAAAAAGTCAATGTAACCCCTAGAAGGCTACATTAATCAGTAAATTAAGTTAGTTAGAAGGCGGGACAAGCTCTTCAAATAGTCCATTCAAATTGTCATGAACTTTTAAGTGAATTAGGTTCCAGTAGTGTCCTGAAATGGTCCTGTTGACCATCAAAGTGTCTGGTGAAGGCTTAAAGACATCCCAGTACTTCAAAGATTTTTTCACAAGCAACATGCCATCATGATGTGATGAGTTCTCGGCAAAATCATAAGTGGTGGTAAGCGGACGTAATAACACTTCAATCCAGAGTTTATAAAGATCGCTCGGGAATTTGCCTTTTTCGGCTAGTGAATGTAGCTCAAGTAACTCAGTTTCAATCAAATCGATATTTTCATGACGAGCTGCATTTACTAAACGCTTAAAGCTATACACAATTTCATTTGAAAGTGTTTTAACACTGCCATAGTCATAAATAATGACACTGCCGTCTTGGCGGAAGGCAAAGTTACCCGGGTGAGGGTCGCAGTGAAAACGTTTTAAAAAGAACATTTCCTGACCTAAAGCACGAATCAAACGACGTCCAATCGTATTTCGAATTTCAATAGGCCAAGCGCTGGCAGTTTCAATGCTGTCACCTTGTTCGAGGCTCAAGGTTAAAATACGTCTTGAAGAGTAATCTTTATAAACAGTAGGGATGATAATTTTGTCATCTAACTGGCTATGAAAGGTTTTAAAAACTTCAAGGTTTTGAGCCTCGATTTCATAGTTAAGTTCTGCTGAAAGACTATCCTGAATTTCTGCAAAAAGCTGATCTTGTAGCTTTTTATCAATTTTAAGTACGCCCATTAAACGAAGGGCTAAACGCACTTGTTTTAAGTCACTTTCACAGGCCTCATCAACACCCGGATATTGCACTTTCACTACAACTTGTTCGCCACTAGGTAGGGTAGCTTTGTGAACTTGGCCAATTGAAGCAGCTGCAAAAGGTTCTTGGTCAAAAGATTTAAAGGCAACATTGAGCGGTTTTCCAAGCTCACGTTCAACTTGTTGCTGAATGGCAGCAAAAGGCATGGCTGGGGCTTGGCGTTGTAACTTTGAAATTGCTTTGGCGACTTCGGGTGGGAAAATATCTTTATATTGAGATGCAATTTGGCCGACTTTCATGACGGCACCTTTCATTTCACCTAAGGTATCGGCAATTTGTAAACCAATATCCTGAAATAACTTGGTTTTTGAAGCCAGCTTTTGCTCTTCATCTGCGGTCAAGTTTCGAATCGAGTTAGAAACGGTTTTCGTTGCAATGCTCGCGGTCATTCCTGCAAGTTTCATAAATCGTTTGCCGGGTGAACTTGCATTCTTTGCCATATCTTCGATACCTCATTGACTACAACATAATATTGCCTAGTTTTGATCATAGGTGACAAAGCTTAAAAAGCCTATATGAAATTGTTTATCTCATGTAAGAAATTTTTCGAAAAACAAAATGTTATTTTTATAGTAAAAAATATGAAAAGCTTGTGAAAATCCATTTCATAAACAAAGCTTTAATATCTATAAAGTGTCTGTTTTTTTGGTGCTAATGTGAATGGCAGGTTAAATAAAAATAGAGATAACAAAAGTTATGACAAGTTTAAGTTCAGCCCATGGGCAGTCTCAGGCGGTTCCTTTATCTGTGTTTGAGCAGTCAAAAGATGCGCATATTATTCGTTCTGATGAAGAAGCAATTGAGGTTGCCAAACAACTTGCGCAAGAGTTCGCACATGAAGCATCCGATCGAGACAAGGAGCGCCGTTTACCCTTAAATGAAATTCAACAGTTCTCACAAAGCGGCTTATGGGCCATTACGGTTCCCAAACAATTTGGTGGTGCACAAGTCAAATATCGAACTTTGGCTGAGGTCATCAAAACAATTGCGAGTGTTGATCCATCTCTTGCACAGCTTCCCCAAAATCACTTGGCTTTTATTGAACATTTACGTCTTGATGCAGGCCCAGAACAAAAACAGTTCTTCTTTAACTTAGTGTTGAGAGGGATTCGTTTTGGCAATGCATTTTCGGAAAAACATAGCAAAACGGTTGCTGATCTCACTACCACATTAAAAAAGACTGAGCACGGTTATGAAATTAATGGGAAGAAATTTTTTGCAACAGGCGCATTGCTTGCACATTGGGTTCCAATTGTTGCTGTAAATGAACAAGGGCAGCCTTATGCGGCGCTAGTTCCTCGGGAAACTTCTGGGGTGAATATTATTAATGACTGGTCTGGTTTTGGGCAACGAACCACGGCCAGTGGGACCGTTGAACTTAATCAAGTTCCAGTACGTGAAGAATATCTAATTCCGATTTATCAGGCTTTCGAACGTCCTACACCGGCAGGTGCAATTTCACAATTTATTCAAGCTGCTGTCGACGCTGGTATTGCACGTGGCGCAATTGAAGAAACAATCCACTATGTCAAAAATCATAGCCGCGCATGGGTCGATTCAGGTTTAGAAAAAGCGAGTGATGATCCCTATACGATTGCAAACATTGGTGATTTAAAAATAAAACTGCGTGCGGCAGAAGCGGTATTAGATTTAGCAGGAGATGCGATTGATCAAGCGATTGCCGACACGACAGAAGAACATGTAAATCAAGCAACATTACTGGTTGCTGAAGCAAAAGTACTCACTACAGAAGTTGCGATTTTAGCAGCGAATAAGCTTTTTGAGTTGTCTGGAACACGTTCTACTTTGTCAGAACTTAATCTGGACCGCCATTGGCGTAATGCGCGTACTCACACCTTGCATGATCCCGTGCGTTGGAAATATCACATTGTCGGTAATTACTACCTCAATGGCATCCATCCACCACGTCATGCATGGAGCTAAGTGAAGAAAAAAATAAGATTAGGAGAATAAAGATGACAATTACTCAAATTGAATTAGAAGAGCTATCGGTAGGCGCCGATTATGAAAAGGTAGCAAGTAGATTTCGTCCAGTTTTTGAAAAAATTGCCCAAGGTGCAATTCAACGGGAAAAAGAACGAATTTTGCCTTTTGAACCGATTCAGTGGTTAAAAGAACTCAAATTAGGTGCAGTACGGGTACCCGTTAAATATGGTGGAGATGGGGTATCATTGCCACAACTTTTCCAGCTTCTAGCAGAATTGGCGCAAGCAGATTCGAATATTGTACAAGCGTTGCGTGGACACTTTGCTTTTGTTGAAGACCGTTTAGTTGCCCATAAAGAGCATTCGCAGGAAGTCTGGTTTCAGCGTTTTGTACAAGGTGATTTAGTTGGAAACGCATGGACCGAAGTTGGAAATGTACAGATTGGTGACGTCGTTACGCGAGTCACTAAAGATGCTTCGGGTAACTTGGTGGTGAATGGTGAAAAGTACTATTCAACAGGAAGTATTTTTGCTGACTGGATCGATTTATTTGCTTACGATGAAGTGAATGACCGCCATGTGATTGCTGCTATTTATCGCCATGAAACTGGGGTAAGTGTGATTGATGATTGGGATGGCTTTGGTCAAAAGACAACGGGTAGTGGTACTTTAAAAGTGCATCAGGTGCATTTGCCAGCCTCGCACCTTATTCCATTTGACCAGCGTTTTAAATATCAGACCGCTTTTTATCAGGTTGTCCACCTTGCAACCCTAACAGGGATTGCACATGCCGCGGTCGAAACTTTTAGCCAAGAAATACGTGAGCGAAAGCGTATTTTTAGTCATGGTAATGGTGACCTTGTTCGTCACGACCCACAAGTTTTACAGGTGGTGGGTAAAGCTTCTGCTCAAGCCTATGGAAGTCTAGCAATTACGATTAAAACAGCAGAAGCATTACAAAAGGCTTATGAAAGTCACTTTAGTGAGCTAGAGGTGAAAGAACATCAGTTTAATGTAGATGCTGAGCTTGAGTCAGCGCAAGGGCAGGTGGTGATTTCTAATTTGGTACTGGATTTAACGAGTCAGTTATTTAATGCTTTAGGTGCATCGGCAAGTAGTCAGGTTAAACAACTCGACCGTTTCTGGCGCAACGCACGAACAGTCTCTTCTCATAATCCACTCATCTATAAAGAAAAAGTGATTGGCGATTGGGAAGTAAACCGTACCGATTTACCCTTTGTCTGGCAAATTGGAGCAAGCCCTCGGGCAAAGTCTGCATAAAATAAAAAAGCCGATGTTTCATCGGCTTTTTTATTAGGTCTGGCTTAAACGTTTGGTATTTAAATAAAGCCTTGAAAGTAATAAAACACAAGCAATGCTCAAACCAATAATCAAACCTAGCCACACACCAGCCACGCCCCAATGGGTATAACGCGCTAAATAAAGCCCAATAGGGAAAGCAATCACCCAATACGCCATAAGTGTAATCCACATTGGTGCTTGAGTATCTTGCATACCTCTTAAACAGCCTGCGGCACTTACTTGTAATGCATCCATCAACTGATATGCCATTGCAAACCAAAGTAAATACATCGCAACAGGAGCTACGTTTAAGTCTTGAGTATAAATCGAGATAATTTGTTCACGGCCTAGAGCAATAAAAGTCATGGTTAATATGGCAAAAAATATTGCTGTGCTGAGACCAATTTTTTGTACTTGGTACATTGAAGCCCAGTTCTTTTCACCATAATAAGTACCGACACGGATGGTTAAGGCAATGGCTAGTGAAAGCGGAATCATAAACAGCACAGAGGTAACGGAAATTGCGACTTGGTGTGCAGCAATAAACACTTCACCCAGTGGGCTAAGGACCAATGCACCTGTACTAAAAATACTAATCTCAAAGAACACAGCTAAACCGATTGGTAGACCAAGCTGTAAAATTCTTTTAACTAAAGCCATATTAATTTTATCAAATCGGCCAAAAATAGACGTGTTTTGATAAGCCGAAGCTTTATAAATATAGCCTGCTAAAGTGATCAACATAAGCCACTGTAAAATGGATGTTGCAAAGCCACAGCCAGCGCTACCTAATGCAGGTATTGGCCCTAATCCATGCATAAAAATCATGTTAAGAGGAACCAATACAACTAAAGCTAATAGGCTAATAGCTGTGACAGGACGTGGATGGCCTAATGCTTCTGAATAGCCACGTAGCGCTGCGTACATGGTGACAGCGGGCATACCTAAACCAATTGCATGTAAGAACAAGCTTGCTTTAGGTCGTAAGCTCTCTGGTACGCCGAACACATGCAAGAAAAACGGCATAAGCTGCAAAATGAGCATTGCCAGTACACCTAAAATCACAGCAACCCACAATGACTGACGAACAACGACAGGGATCTGCTCTGTATTTCTTGCGCCTTTTGCTTCAGCGACCAAAGGTGTTGTTGCAATCATAATGCCGCTGAACAGGAGCATGATTGGAACCCATAAACCGACCCCTACAGCAATTGCTGCTAAATCGGTTGCAGATAAATGCCCAGCCATAATAGTGTCAATTAACCCGAATCCTGCTTGAGCAAACTGGGTAATTAAAATTGGTAGCATTAAGTGGAAGAGTTGTTTTAATTCAGCCCGAAAAGATGTGACATTCGACACAAAAGGTACTCTTTTTAAATATAAAAAATGAAGCTAACGCTGCAAAGTGAGTACCACACCGACAAAGATGATGACTCCACCAAGAAACCGTTGCCATGTAACAGGGGTCTTTTCTGTGCCCAACCAACCAAAATGATCAAGTAACATAGAAATAACGATTTGCCCAAAAACGACTAGCCCTGTAAAGGTTAAAAAACCAAGCTTAGGTGCAGTATAAATGCTCATGCTGATTGCATAAACCCCAAGAAATCCTCCAGTCCAAAGAAGCCAAGGAATATTTGATATTTCACTTAAAGTGGGTTTCTCGGCACTTTGAAAGAAAACCATAATCGCTAAAACAATAGTACCTATGAAAAATGATAATAAAGCTGCTTGTAAGGGTGAGTGTAGTTGCTCGCGCAGTTGAGCATTAATTGCTGTCTGAAAAGCCATGGCAACACCGATTCCCATAGCTAAGGGTAAGATCAGGAAAAGTTGACTAGAGAATTTCATCATTTTTATCAGTATTTAAGAATGTTTAAATTTAGTCTAAAGCAATTAAGGTATGTTTTCATAAGCCCATTGATGCAGTCATGTTAAAATAGAAATATTGTGTAAATTGGACCTGCTCCTTGGCCGTATTAAACTCTGCTTCTGTTCCTTTATCTTTATATATCCATATGCCTTGGTGCGTGCGTAAATGTCCATATTGTGACTTTAACTCGCATGCAGTACCAGACGGAGCACTTTCGTCAGAACTTGAGCAAACCTATTTAAAAGCATTGATCGCCGACTTTGAAACTCAACTAGAGATGGCGCAGGGACGTTCGATCCATAGTGTGTTTATTGGTGGTGGAACCCCTTCACTGATTTCGGCACAGGGGTATGTATGGTTATTTGCAGAACTTAAATCATTGCTTAATTTTGAAGATGGCTGTGAAATTACCTTAGAGGCAAATCCGGGAACGGTAGAGCATGATCCGTTTGCAGGGTATTTAGAGGCTGGCATTAATCGCTTATCGATAGGTGTTCAGAGCTTTCATACTGATCATTTGCAAAAACTTGGACGTATTCATTCTGCAAACAATGCAATTGAAGCGATTCAACAAGCAAAGCAAGCTGGCTTTAAGCGAGTGAATGTAGACTTAATGCATGGTTTGCCTGAGCAAACGCTAGGGCAGGCGCTCTATGATCTCAAGCTTGCTGTAGAAAGTGGCGCAACTCATATTAGTTGGTATCAACTTACCATTGAACCCAATACCGTTTTCTTCCGTACCCAACCCGTTTTACCGCAAGATGAAATGCTTGAAGACATTCAAGAGCAGGGTGAGGCATATCTTAAGGCAAATGGTTTTATAAATTATGAAGTTTCGGCATGGCGTAAAGAGCTGCCTTCAGCACATAATTTAAATTATTGGGAGTTTGGTGATTATCTTGCGATTGGTGCAGGTGCACATGGTAAAGTGACACGACCAGATGGTGTGTATCGTTTCCAAAAAACTCGTTTGCCAAAAGACTATTTAGCTAAGGTTCCAGCCGAACATCTGCAAATGAAAAAGATTGAGGCAGAAGAGCTACCTTTTGAATTTATGATGAATGCTTTACGTCTAAATGATGGTGTAAAAGCTGAGTTATATGAACAGCGTACAGGCTTAAGCTTAGATCATTTAAATGAGGTGCTCACTTCGCTGCGAGCTAGAAAGCTACTGGTAGAGGATAGTTCTCGTTTGGCTTGTACAGAGCAGGGACATATTTTCTTGAATTCGGTACTAGAAGAGTTTTTATAATAAAACTAAAAAGCCGCACTATGAGATGCGGCTTTTTTGATTTTAGCGAGTGGTATAGCCACCATTTGCAAAAATTGTTTGGCCGGTAATCCACCAACCATCGGTCACCAAAAAGCGAACTAGAGGCTCGATATCTTCAATTTTGGTTAATCCACCTAAAGCTGAAGCCGATTTATGGTAAGCCACTGCCTCGGCAGATTCCTGCCCATAGAAAAATGGCGTATCCATAGGTCCAGGGGCAACCGCAGTCACGGAAATCTGGCGATTACCAAATTCTTTTGACGCAGCGCGAGTGTAATGTTCAACAGGAGCTTTTAAGCCTTCATAAGTTGAATACAGCCCAGTGTAAGCTGCAAGAAGAGATGTAACGATTGAACAGATCTTTCCGCCGTCATTTAAATGACGACCCGCAGATTGAATAAAGAAATAGGCAATTTTTGAGTTGATATCGCTCATGCTATCAAACTCTTGTTCTGTGGTGTCTAAAAAGGATTTCTTTAAAACCTTTCCAACTGTATTAATGGCAATATCAATTCCGCCAAAATGCTGCTTAGTGTCTAAGAAGAGCTTTTCAATATTATCAATATCAGTTAAGTCTGCTTGAATTAAAACAGCGTCTACACCGAATGCTGTTACATCCGCGAGTGTCTTTTCCGCATCTGCTTGAGTTTCAGCGCTATTGTAGTGAATTGCAATTTTTGCACCTTGCTCTGCAAATTTACGACTAATAAGTCCACCTAAGTTTTTTGCACCGCCCGTAATCAGTGCAACTTTATCTTTCAGAGTATGAGTTGTCATGATGATTGTTCCTATGATGACTTGTTTTAATGTGTTTTTAGTCTAGATTGGCGGTAATTTTTGATCAATTATGCTAGTTTGGTTTAACTATTCAGAAAATACGAACAATTAAATGGATCGGTTGCAGCAATTTTTTATTTTTTCAGAAGTCGCTAAACGACAAAGCTTTAGTGAGGTAGCAAATCAGCTTGATTTACCTCGCTCTACAGTGACGAGTGCAATTCAACAATTAGAAACTCACTATGGGGTACGTTTATTTCATAGAACTACACGCAAGGTAAGCCTTACTCAAGATGGACAAAGAATCTTGCCTGAATGTCAAAACCTATTATTTGACTATGAACAGCTTGAACAACTCATACAAACGCAAAAGCAGCATTACCGTGGCACGCTAAAAATTTCAATGCCCAGCCGAATCGTACACCAAGTGATTATTCCTGAACTTCCCGATTTTTATAGCCGCTATCCAGACATTCATTTACAGCTCAATAGTTCTGATGACATGACTGATTTGATCGAGAAGGGAATTGATTGTGTTGTTCGGGTGGGGCAGCTAGAGAATAGTAGTTTGATCGCGAAGTTCGTGGGTAACTTGATTATGGTGAACTGTGCAAGTCCCCATTATTTAGAACAATACGGTATTCCTGAACAACTAGAAGATCTATCTCAGCACAAACTCATTAATTACGCAGGAGCCGTAGGAGAAAAACAAGGCATATTTTTATATCAAGATGGAACAGTGATGATCGATAGTGCTTTAAGTGTAAATAATACAGAAGCCTATGTTGCTGCAGCTTGTGCTGGCCTAGGGATTATTCAACTTCCATACTACGATGTTCAGGATAAAATAGAGCAAGGAACTCTGGTTGAAGTATTAAGTGCACATACTGCTCAATCTTTGCCACTCAATATTTTGTATCCGAACCGAAGTTATATTCCTAAACGTTTAGAAATCTTTATGAACTGGGCGAAAGAGATTTTATATAAGAAATGCATCGTCATCTTTTAGTCATGAAAATAAAATAAGATAACAATAAAAAAAGCCTCTCGCAGTGAGAGGCTTTTTAGAATTTGGTGGGTCGTCCGCGACTCGAACGCGGGACCAACGGATTAAAAGTCCGCTGCTCTACCAACTGAGCTAACGACCCAAATAGGTTCAAAACAGATAAGTGGTGGGTCGTCCGCGACTCGAACGCGGGACCAACGGATTAAAAGTCCGCTGCTCTACCAACTGAGCTAACGACCCGTATCGTTTTGATGTCGCGTATTTTAGCAAGTTATTCAACTAACACAAGAGGTAAATCAAAAACATTTGCATGATTGCCTATAAAAAGCACGATTTCCTCTTGTTTAGCTAAAAAATGAACTAAAAACGATATTTATATGCCTGAATGTTGTCAAAAATTTCAGTTGTGACATCACAATAACTGTTTGTACCAGGTAATAAAGCGAGTAAACGTTCAGAAGTTTTGCTTGGATTAAACGAATCTTCCTTCAATTTATTCTTTTGATATTTAAAAGTACCTGTTGTTTCAACTTTGGCTTGCACTCGTAAAAATACGGGTACTGCATAAGCAGGCAGGCATTTTTTAAATATAGTCACCATTTCGGTTAAATCAGACTCATTTAACTCAGCGCCATCAGCAAGTGTGATTGCTGCCATACCAGCACGACCATTGGTATTTGGAATTTCTACCCCATAGACCACCGCTTCAGCGATCTTGTCATATTCACAAACCATGTTCTCAACTTCAGTAGTAGATACATTTTCGCCTTTCCAGCGGAAGGTATCGCCTAAGCGGTCAACAAACTGAGCATGACGGAAACCAATATTACGAACAAGGTCACCTGTGTTGAAATATGAGTCACCTTTTTTAAAGACATCTTTCATAATCACAGATTTATTCTTTTCTGGGTCTGTATAACCGTCAAAAGGCGAGCGACTGGTAATTTTACCCACTAGCAAACCAATTTCACCGGCTTTAACTTTTTTACACCAGCCCTTTTTATCGCGGACAGGTTCATTTTTCTCTTTATCAAACTCAATAATGGCATATGGCGTAGGAGAGAAACCTACTGTGTTGTCAAAGTTAAAAATATTACTAAACCCGACATTGCCTTCACTTGATGCATAAAGCTCAAGAACTTCTTGCACACCAAAACGTTGTTTGAACTTATCCCAGATGTTTGGGCGCATGCCATTACCGATCATTTTGGTTACGCGGTGGGCACGGTCAATTTCTGTAGGAGGGGCATCCATTAAGTAACGGCAAAGCTCTCCTACATAGCCAATTGCAGAGGCATTAAATTTCTGAACATCTTTCCAGAAGGCACTGGTTGAATATTTACGTCGAATTGCAAGGGTAGAACTTCCCGCGATCACACCACACCAGCACACTACGACACCTGTTGCATGGTAAAGCGGTAAAGTTACATACATCACATCATCTGGGCCAAGATTTAAAATGTGCCCATAAGTACCATAGGCAAGTGTCCAGCGACTGTGTTTGAAAATAACAGCCTTTGGTAAACCTGTAGTGCCCGAAGTATAAATATAAAACAGGCCATCATTTCCATGAACAGACTGCGTAGTCGATGGGTTAAATTTTGGAAATTGATCAATTTCTATTGCAAGATTGGCATAACCTTGAGGTGCAGTTCCTGCATCTTGACGTGTAGCCTGATCTGCAAACCAATGAAAACGGTCTTTAGGAACATTGAGGTCCTGACGAATTTCATCAATGACCGCTCGAACTTCTTCACCTACAATTACGGCAATTGGTTTTACAAGATTGATACTATGAGCGAGGACCTTACCTACTTGAGAGGTATTAACAAGCGCAATTGTTACCCCAATTTTAGCTAAACCTACAATCGTAGCAATAAGTTCAGAACGGTTCTCAACCATTACGGCAATCACGTCGCCTTTTTGTGCGCCAAGAGATAGATAATAGTGAGAAATCTGGTTAGCCCATTCGTTTAAAGCTTCATATGAATAACTTTGATCTTCAAATAATAAAGCAATGCCTTGCGGATTTCGCTTAACAGCTTTTTCAAAAGCTACACCTAATCCCGTTGGTGTATTTGCTGTTCTTAAGTAAGCCTGTTTAAGACCATTCAGGATATGGGGTACTTTGGGGATGAAGCTAGGAAGTCTTGTTGCAACATCACCAAGCGTAATGATATCGGTCTGTGTTGTCTGGCTCATATCAATCCTATTTATTTTTCGATCAATCCAAAAAAGGTTGCGTTGGCAAAAGTACAGTGTTTTTCATGGTTCACCATGCTTTTAAAACTTTTCTTCTAGTGCAATCAACCTAATTGGTTAAAAATAACAAAAAAAACCTAGTCATCGAAATGACTAGGTTTGTTTAAATTAGCTGCAATTGAGCAAATGATTTACTCAGCTACAGGATTTGCTTTCTTTGGTGGACGACCACGAGGGCGACGAGGAGGACGACTTGGTTTGTCCTGATCTGCCTTAGAATCGTCTGATTCAACTTCTGCAGTAGCTTCTGTTGGTGCTACAGCCTGTTCTACGGCAGCTTTTGCTCTTGCAGATGCTTTAGGCTGTTTAACAACCGGAGCTTCAACTACTGTTGTCGCTGGTGTTTCTTCTGTGCTTGTTTCACTTTGTGCTACTTCAGTCACCTGATCAAGCTCAAGCGGTTGTTGTTTTGACTCAACAGGTGCTTGTGTTTCAGCAGCAGGAGCAACAACCGTTTCTTCAACAGCTGGAGCTACAGGTGCAGCTTCTTCTGGTGCAGCGTGTTGTTGTTTAACTTGCTCAAAAGCTTGTTCCGCAGCAAGTTTTGCTAAACGACGACGCTCACGTGGATCATTAGCAACACGTGGTGTTTGCTCTTTTTGTGGCGTCAATGCAAGTACAGGCGCAGGCTCTGCTTCTTGTGATGGCTTGTTGCTTGGAAGCTCTGCATCACGAGTAACAGGCTTTTTGTCTTCAGCATCAGACACGACTTCTGTTGCTAGCGTACTAGCGTACTGTTCAGCAAACTTCTGCAATGCACGATTGAATGTTGGAACTAAACCAAACTGTTCAATCAATACTGTGCAGTCTTCACCATAAACATGACGAATCAAGCTACCAATCGTATATTGCGCCAACGTTGGAATTTGCGATGGGGCAATTGATGGTACCGCAGCTTTAGCACGTTTCGCGTTGCGTTGTTCACGACGACGCATACGAGGGTCATTGCTCGCACGTTGAATTTGCGGTTGAGCTTTGCTATCTGCAGGAGGAGTCGTCGTTTCTTCTACTTTGGCAGGGACTGCTTCTTCTACAACTGCAACAGGTGCTGGAGCTGGCTCTTGAGCGACTTCAACAACAGGTGCTGTTTCAGTGCGTTCAACAGGTTGCTCTGGAGTCAAAGCAATAATTTCGCTTTGTGCCTGATCAACATTGATTACTAAGGCTGTATTC
Organism: Acinetobacter sp. ACIN00229; assembly: GCF_016106645.1. NCBI lineage: Bacteria > Pseudomonadati > Pseudomonadota > Gammaproteobacteria > Moraxellales > Moraxellaceae > Acinetobacter > Acinetobacter sp. ACIN00229. Next base: position 8,081 of record NZ_JADWOM010000012.1, on the reverse strand, counting down.
ATGACTTCATGCTTTGGAGCATCAATCAAATCAACCTTAATTTGTTTCTCATCAACAACTACTGGTGCCGCCGGTGCATTTTGATTTTCATTCAATACACTTGGATCTCGGTGGCGATTTGGACGGTTCGGACGTTGTTGATTATTACGGTCACGACGCGGCACGGCATTTTCAGTTTGTTGTCCATCATTTTGATGTTGTTGATGTGACTGATCTGGGTGCTGACGTTTTTGTTGACGTTTTAACTCACGTTGTTCTTGACGTGATAACTGTACAACTTCTTCGTGAACCTGTTGTGGTTGTTGCTGTTGTTGTGGCTCTTGAGCATGGTGATGTTGTTCACGTTGCTCTTTGTGCTTACGTTTTTTGTTGTTTGGACGTTGTTGTACTTTATCGTCTTTTTCAACATTTTCACGAACTTCCTGTTTAGCAGGAGACTGTGAAATGTAAGCATTATTAGATGGAGCCGCAGCAGTTTCAGCAACTGGCGGTACTGCAACTTGTCCAAACTGGCCACGGCTTACAGCGCCAGTATTGACCATTTGTTCAATTGTCGCAGCAGCATTTTGTGCTGAACGAGATTGATCAATAGTTTTAGCTTGTTTTTGAACAAAAAGGTTCTCTAACCATGCAAGCGGGCTTGCTGCTTTTTGAGTGCTTGGCTGAGCAGCAGAAGGTTGAGCTGCTTGATTTGCTTTCTTTTGACCAGCTGCGTTATTTGCAGCAGGAGCTGCATGAGCATGGCCATGATCAGCTTCTTCTAAATGCCATTCAGAAGATTCATAACCTAACTCTTTCTCACTTGAGCGAGTTGCTTCAGTACGCTCATAGCTAGATGGTGCAAATCCATCTGGATTGTACTGAATTTCATAGTGAGGTGTTTCTAAGTGCGGGTGAGGTAAAACAGTCACACGAACACCAGAAGTCTGTTCTAAATAAACAAGGCTATGGCGTTTTTCGTTGAGTAAGAATGCTGCAATTTCAACAGGAACTTCTACTTGTACTTCACCATGACGTTCACGAAGTGCAATTTCTTCTACTTTACGCATAATTGAAAGCGAAAGTGAACGTAAGTCACGCACCATACCCGTGCCATGACAGCGTGGGCAAACATATCCAGTTGCCTCTTCAAGTGATGGGCGTAAGCGTTGACGGCTCATTTCCATTAAGCCAAAACGAGAGAGTTGGCCAAACTGGATACGTGCACGGTCGCTTTGTGTTGCTTCACGAAGTTTTGCTTCAACCATGCGTTGGTTGCGTTCTTTAGTCATATCGATGAAGTCGATAACAACTAAACCGCCAATGTCACGAAGACGAAGTTGGCGAGCAATTTCTTCTGCTGCTTCTAGGTTTGTATTAAGTGCAGTTTCTTCAACGTCATGTCCACGAGTCGATTTCGCAGAGTTAATATCGATTGAAACTAAAGCTTCAGTCTGGTCAATTACGATTGAACCACCAGAAGGAAGTTTTACTTCACGCTCGTAAGCAGTTTGAATTTGGCTTTCAATACCAAAATGAGCAAACAACGGCTCGTTTAAAGTATAAGTTTTAAGTTTGTCTAATTGACGTGGCATAACTGCTTTAACAAAGTTATACGCTTCGTTATAAGCTTGTTCGCTATCAATTAAAATTTCTGCAACGTCATCACGTAAGTAGTCGCGGATGGCACGAGTAACTACGCCAGCTTCTTGATGAACAAGCATTGGAGACGGACCAGAACTTGCAGTGCCTTGGATTTGTGCCCAGAGGTCAAGCAAATGCTGTAAATCTAACTGTAATTCTTCTTGAGTACGGCCAATACCTGCGGTACGCACAATAACACTCATGCCGCGAGGTAAATTTAAAGAAGCTAAAATTTCTTTTAATTCTTCACGTACAGAACCTGAAATTTGACGGCTAATACCACCGCCTTTCGGGTTGTTTGGCATAAGAACCAAATAACGTCCTGCAAGTGAGATGAATGTAGAAAGGGCAGCGCCTTTGTTACCACGTTCTTCTTTTTCAACCTGAACAAGTAATTCAGTACCCTCAGTGATGAGTTCACGAATGTTTGAAGTTTGTCGCGGGTCTGCTTGGAAATAACTATTCGCAATTTCGCGCATAGACAAGAAGCCTTGACGGCCTGCGCCATATTCAACAAACACAGCTTCTAAAGAAGGTTCTACGCGGGTTACATGGCCTTTATAGATATTGGATTTTTTCTGTTCTCGGGTACGATTTTCTAAATCAAAATCGTAAAGACGATTACCAGTGATAAGTGCAACGCGGACTTCTTCTGCGTGAGTTGCATTAATCAACATACGTTTCATGGGTGTGACACCTAATAGTGACCCACACAAACATATCGCACAAACTTAAAGGTTCTGAACGAACATCGAACATGACGGATCATTTCCCAGATCTCAAAATATTTGTGGTCTGAGTCATCTGTTACCGGCTACATTTAGCCTTAACTTCGATTCTCGTCTGTGATGTAGGCAATACTGCTTCAACCTTTAAATCGGACTTCCTTAGTGCTTCACTGGCGGGTGAGCGGTACATTGGTTAATGACTTTCACTGTCATTGAGCGCGAAGTGACTTCTTTTTGGAAGTTTGATACGGAATGTTCATCGTATCGGTGCTTTCGGCAGTTCCAATGCATCAACGCTTTAGCCTGAAGGCAACTTTAAGGAGCGATTTGTCTGATGTGTATCAGTTTACGTTCCATAACCAACTAGAGTTGGTAACATATTTTTTTGAACAAACTGAATTAAACGCAACAGTTTGTCATTTTGCCGATATAATAAGCCTTCGGCGTCGGCATAATTCTTTAGGACCTATCCGAGCTGATGGTGAAAGCATCATTTTGATTGAGGTTTCAATCAGGGAAATTCCCTATTAGATGTTCACTTACGGCGGTATCCGTGCGCTGACTATATCAAACCTTGCAGCATCTGCCTATGGGCTAAGCTTAGATTTCTTGTGAAAAAACTAAGCTAAACGGTCATTTATTAATCAAATTTAGCAAAATTTCAGGTTTAAATATTAGTATGAATTCTACACAGCAATGGCAAAGTGTCACTTGGTTTGAGGTGGATGAACATCAAGCAGGACAGCGAATTGATAATTTCCTGTTCTCGCGTTTAAAAGGTGTACCTAAAAGTCGTATTTATCGTTTGATTCGTGAAAGTCAGGTTCGAGTAAATAAAAAACGTGTTAAAGCTGAGACTAAACTTGAGATTGGTGATCAGATTCGTGTTGCTCCAATTCGCTACGAACAAAAAGATGAAACAGCCGCTCCTGTCAGTGACAGTGTGGCACAAGGCCTATTAAGCCGTGTGGTCTATGAAGATGAAGGTTTGTTAGTTGTAAATAAACCATCAGGTATTGCTGTCCATGGTGGTAGTGGTATGGCATATGGTTTGATTGAGGCACTACGTGCAGCGACAGGCAAAAAATATTTAGAACTTATTCATCGTATTGACCGTGATACTTCTGGTCTGGTCATGATTAGTAAAAAACGTAGCACATTAAAACAACTACAAGATATGTTGCGTGAGCACAAAATTCGTAAAACCTATGCAGCGATTGTTAAAGGTCAAGTGAGCTTAGATAAACAGCTGATTGATGCGCCTTTATTGAGATATGAGCTGGCAAATGGCGAGCGTCGTGTACGTGTGACTAAAGATGGTAAACCAAGTAAAACCGAATGGGTTGTAGCAGAGCGCTTTAAAAATGCGACTCTGGTTCATGCATCACCTTTATCTGGCCGTACTCATCAGATTCGTGTGCACGGTTTAAGCATTGGACACCCTTTGATTGGTGACGATAAATATGGACACACGACTGAGTACACTGGTCCTGAAGCACGTCGTCTATGTTTACATGCGATGCGTTTAGATATTCCAGGTTATCCACCGATTGAAGCTCCTTTACCAGAAGACATGACCCAGTTATTAAAGGCTTTGAGAGTGGCAAAATGAGTCTAAAAACCGAATTAGTTATTTTCGACTGGGATGGGACTTTATATAACTCTGTTGGACAGATTGTTGCTAGCTTGCAACATGCCGCAGAACAACATGAATTGCCTTTAACAGATGAAGCAGCAAAAAGTATTATCGGTTTAGGCTTGCCTGAGGTGATGCAGACCTTATTTCCAGAAGCGCCAGAATTGCATGACTCGATCTTAAAGGCATATGGTGATCACTATATTACGAACTCGACTAGTGATGCATGGTTTGAGGGTATTTCTGAACTACTCCATGATTTAAAAGCCCAAGGTTTAAAACTTGCAGTTGCGACGGGAAAAAACCGTCGAGGATTAGACCGTGTAATCGCAAAAACACAAAGTACTCATCTGTTTGATGTGACTCGGGCAGCCAACGAAACACGTTCAAAACCAGATCCTCTCATGTTGCAAGAAATCTTAACAGTCACTGGAGTCAGTGTTGAGCGTGCAGTAATGATTGGTGATAGTAGCTATGATCTTGAGATGGCTCAGAGGTTAAACATGCCACGAATTGGTGTGGGCTATGGTGTGCATTCGATCGAAGTTCTACAACAGTTCCAGCCTTTAACGATTGCCAAAGATGTACCTGAGCTGCACAACTTTTTAAGAGAATATGCAAAGTTATCTACGGTAGATGTTGCATAATTTAGAATAATACAATAAGGGGGAATTTATTCCCTATTATTGTATGTCTAATAACAATAAGAAGAGAAAAATGAGTCGTTCTATTCGTCTATTAAATCTTTTACAACAACTTCGTGAAGCCCGTTATCCAATCACTGCACAAGTTCTCGCTGAACGTATGGGAATTAGTATCCGAAGTGTCTATCGCGATATCGATAGCTTACGTGAGCAGGGTGTAGCAATTGAGGCATCGGCGGGTATCGGTTTTCAGCTTAAAGAAGATATTGTACTACCACCAATGACACTCAATGAAAATGAAGTCGAAGCTATTTTTTTGGCATTGTATTGGTTGAAGAGTGTGCCAGATCAATCGTTACAATCGGCATCTACATCTGTATTAGCTAAATTGAATTCTGTTTTGCCTGAGCATCGGCAATATTTATTACAGCACACGACTTTAAGAGCATTTAATACGTGGCTGCCTGTAGATGAAAATCGAGTCGAACAGGTGCGTTTAGCCATTCGGCAGCAAGTTAAAATTTCGCTGCATTATCATGATGAGCAGCAACGAAGTAGTGTCCGAACCTTGTGGCCTTTTGCCTTGGGATATTTTAATGACAAAATTTTATTGGCTGCATGGTGTGAACTCAGGCAGGATTTTAGACATTTTAGACTCGATCGTATTCAACAGCTGAGTTTAAGCCAAGAATTATATCCATCATTTAAGCAAAAACTATTTGAGCAGTGGTGGGCACAAGAGTCGAAGACTACTGACAAAAACTGACAAAGAGGTTTTGTAGACTAGGTTCCACGATAAACAAGGAGCCATAAAAATGAGCCTTAAACTTTATACTAACAAAGAATCACGTGGTGTTGTGGTCGACTGGCTTTTAGTCGAATTAGGTGTTGAGTGTGAACGTATTGAAGTCGAATACAAGACTGAAATGAAAACACCGGAATATCTAAAAATTAATCCTTTTGGAAAAGTGCCAGTATTGGTAGATGGTGATGTCGTGATTTATGAGCTAGGTGCAATCTGTGCTTATCTTGCTGATAAATTTTTCGATAAAGGTTTAGCTCCTGCATTAGATGATCCTAAACGTGGTTTGTACTATCGCTGGTTATTTTTGATGGCAGGCCCATGGGAAGCTGCTGGTGTTGATAAAGCTCTCGGAATAGATGTATCTCCTGAGCAAAAAATGTTTGTGGGTTATGGTGATTACAACGATGCCTACCAAGCTTTAGTACAAGGGCTTAGTGAAGCCAATCCGTATGTGTGTGGCGAACAATTTACCGCCGCAGATGTAAGCGTTGGAGCAATGCTGTTATGGCAATTGAAAATGGGAGCGATTGAATCTCATCCTGCCATTACGCGTTATGTTGAAACCATCAAACAACGTGAAGGCTTAAAACAAAGCACGATGGGCTCATTGTTGTAAACCTCTGCTGTTCAGAGTCACCCATTTGGGTGACTTTTTATTTCCTAAATACAAGTTTTAGTTAGTAAGAAAGCCAGCAGCAACGTTAATACAGATCGCTAAAATGGTGGTATTAAATCCAAAAGACAACACCGCGTGAAATAAGTTTAAAAGACGCATGTGTTTGGTGGTAATCGAAACATCGGCAGTTTGGGCAGAAGTACCAATAATATAACTAAAATATAAAAAATCAGGATAAGTGGGCTGTTTTGTTCCCGGAAAATCTAGACCACCATTTTCTTCATTTCTAGATAAAGCCATATAAAAATCATGGGCATAATGTAGAGCAAAAACGGTATGCATAAAAAGCCATGCAGAAACAATAGTGAGTAAAGCTAAAGCCACATGGCCTAACTTTGCAGAATGATCAGAAGGAAGCTGTGAGAGCTGTATTAAAATAGCAACTAGACACATGGTTAAAGCCAATAGAACAATCAGCATAATGACCCATTTGCTTTCATCTTGTTTTTTGGCTTGCTGCTGCATTTGTGAATGATCAGCACTTTTCATGAGCTGCCAAACATGTAGTAAATATATACTAATCGAAGTATTCCAGCTGACTAATAAAATAGTTGACCATTTCCATGAGGTGAACCATGTCAGAATACTTGCTGTGATAAATCCTATAATTAAAGCAATAAAGAAATGAGGGCGGTTTAGTACACTACGTCCAAGATGTTGAAATACTGCAACCATTTTCCTAATCTCCTTTTATCAAATGGTAAATATATTATTTTTTATTAAATGGTGAAAATAATATCTAGTTTTATATGGATTTTATTCCAAGTTTTTAAATTTTATTTAAGATATATTTACTTTTACCGAGTAGGTAAAATAGAACAAAAGCGCGGGCTAAACTGTTTATAAAAAGTATAAAATAAATAAAAAATACTATTTACTTATACCTTTTATAAAGGTGTCCTTATTAATCATAGGCTTAAAATAAAATATAGCTTTTCTGATTAGGTGTGAGTTAAGTTCTTATCTAGATGAAATACTTTAGTGAGTTGATCAATAAATTTTTGGACGCCTAAAGACTGTGAGTTTCTACGGTAATTTACGAATAAATCCAATGTCGGTAACTCGACATCAAGAGGGCGGACTACTGTATTTTTGATGCCTAAAGGTGCAACGTAAGCAGGTAAAATTGTACAACCTAATCCAGAGCCAAGAGAGTTAATATTAAACAACATGCTGTCTGCTTTTTGAACAATATTGAGGTCAATATTGTGAGTTTTGGCAAAGTCTAAAATCGTGTTATGTAATGTTTGTGACTGCTCAGCAGCAGGAATAATAAAGTCAACGCCCTGTAAAGCATGGACGGGAATCCGTTCATATTGAGTAAGTGGATGATTTTTAGGAAGTAAAAAAATCAAGGGTTCAGTCAAAACAAATTGGCTTTGGATCTCATCACTATCTGTATTTTCTCGAGTAAAGGTAATGTCTAACTCACCTTTTTTTAAGGATTTAAGTTGTTCAGTATTGTTTAGATTAGATAGTTCAATGATGAGATCGGGGTGTTGTAATCGCAGATTAGGAAGAACGTAAGGAAAAATTTTCATTTCTGCAATGGGAACAAAACCGATACGGAGCAGCTGCTGTTTAGCCTTAGAAACCTGTCGTGCCAGAGCAACTGCTTTTTCAGCTTGAGCAAGGGTGAGACGAGCATGTTCTAAAAAGACTTCACCTTCTTCGGTTAATTCAACTTTACGTTTAGTGCGATTTAAAAGTCGTACACCAACATCTTCTTCTAAATCTTTAATCTGTTGGCTAAGGGAGGGTTGTGCGGTAAAAAGTTTAAGGGCGGCTTTACTAAAATTTAATTCTTCAGCAACGGTAATGAAATATCGGAGATGGCGTAGTTCCATAAGACTAATCCAAAAAATGTCTTACTATGATTTATGTGAAGTATAAAGCATAAAGGGATATAGCGTGAAGGTGATTTAGGTATTTATAAAATAAATGGAATTTTCATTTTCATTAAACATTT
>NZ_JADWOM010000011.1:0-155554 GCF_016106645.1 Acinetobacter sp. ACIN00229 | reverse complement strand
CATCACGAAGATGAGCTTTTAAATTTTAACTGTCACATCATTTTAAATGGATAGACTTTGTTTTTCTTCTTGAAATAACTGAATTAATGGTTGAGTTAATAGCTCGTAACGCCAACCCAAAAGATAATCAGGTAAATCTTGTTCATCCCCTTGAGAGAGAACATGTTGATGAATTGCATTTAGCCATTTTTTTCTCAGTAATACTTCTTTAGGAATAGAAGTTTCACTTATTGCATGGGCAAGTACCATATCCATTTTATTTAAAGTTTCTTTAGATGTTACTTTAAAAGGTTTGGCAATTCTTGTTGGCCATTCACTTTCATTAGGTAAATCTTTAAGTAATTCTAGAATCGTTTTCCCATATTCACGAACTACATTTGGGCGAATATCTTTAACTTGCGAGAGTTGAAAACTATTACGTGGATTCTTTTCAACCATATCAATCATGGTTGAGTTTCTAAGAATAAAACTGCGTGGCTGATTCGTCGCTTTAACAATGTAATCACGCCATTCACTTAAATTTTGCAATTGCATCAATTGACGGCGCGAATGACGATAATTACCAACATCGGTATAGAGTAACTCTTTAGGCGTTTCACTAATAATTTCTTTAGTTAAACTACTACAATCTTCAAGAACATAGTCATAAAGCCCTTTCTGCTTAAGTTGTTCTTGAATATGATGAGCTAACTTCATTATATATAGAACATCATTGGCTGCATAACAGAGTTGCTGAGGCGATAAAGGCCGAGCCAACCAATCGGATCTTGTTTGATCTTTTTCAATGTCAATATCGAGACAAAGCTTTAAAGCGCCTTGGTAACTCACTTGTAGTCCGTGACCTAAGAAAGAAAGGCCCACTTGAGTATCAAACACATTAAGCAAATCTTCTTGATCAGCGTAATGATAGATTAAATCGATGTCTTCCCCACATGCATGAAAAATGTTCTGCTGTGCGAGAAATATTTTTTTCCAAAACTGACTTAGATCTAATGAAACACCATCCAACAGATAGACATTACCATTTACATTGACTTGGCATACCCCAAGTTTAGGCCAGAGTGTGTCAACCTTAATAAATTCTGTATCAAGTCCATATATCGAACATTGATCCATTTTTTGAAGAACATCAACCAAATCGGTTTGCTGTTGGATAAACTGAAACATGCTTTCTCAAGTAAATGCAAAGAGTGCTTAGAACTCTGGTATATATAACATAGAAGTAGGAAATTACCACTTAAACCTTTATGAATACTCTATTTTTGAACAATTTTTCGAAAATAGATAATTTTTTGATCTTTTATTTATATTTTTAAAGTTAACTCCAAATATTCATTGTTTAAAATCTATATGATCTTTTTCATTCTTATGGGCTTTCATATTTTATTTAAACTTTTTTAATTAAAGACAAAATAACATTCATCTTTTATAACTAAATTAATAAATCTAATTCAATTTTATATGACATTAATGAAACAAGCATCGAAATGCTTATTTCATTCTCATACGATTATGAACTGCCTGACTTAAGGTATGGCTATCTACATACTCAAGTTCACCACCTTGCGGTACACCTTGAGCAATACGTGTCATTTGTATAGGTAAGTGCTTAGTCGCTTCTACCAAATAATGAGCGGTTGCCTGTCCCTCTACAGTCGCATTTGTTGCCAAAATCACTTCTTCAATTTTGCCTTGACTTAAACGCTGAATCAGATAAGGAATACCAATTTCTTCTGGACCAATACCATCTAAAGGTGAAAGATGCCCACCTAAAACATGATATTTACCACGGAAACTTCCGCTTTGCTCAATTGCCATTACATCTGCTGGTGATTCAACCACACACAATAGTTGATCTTCTCGCTCAGTTGAGGCGCAAATATCACAAATTTCATGTTCAGTTAAAGAATGGCAAACGCTGCACTCATGAATATAACTTGAAGCTTCATGTAAAGCATGAGCTAATGCAAACGCACCTTCTCGATTTTTCATCAAAAGATGTAATGCCATACGTTGAGCCGACTTCGGACCAACGCTAGGCAATATACGTAAAGCTTGAACGAGTTGTTCAAATCTATCGCTAAACACAGAATTTCCTTAGAACATGCCCGCTAAGCCAGGTGGCAAGCCCATACCAGAATTCGCTTTTTGCATTTTTTCTTCAGAAATAACTTCAGCTTGACGTACAGCATCATTTACCGCTGCAGCAATCAAATCTTCAATCATATCTGGTTCATCTTGAAGTAATTCAGGGTTAATTTCGATACGTTTTACAAGATAGCGCCCAGTCATGGTTACTTTAACCAAACCGCCACCAGCTTCTGCATGAACTTCAGTTTGAGCAAGCTCTTCTTTCGCCTTTTTTATATTTGTTTCCATATCTTTTTGCATGCGCTGCGCTTGCTGCATGAGCATATTGATATTCATAACTTTACTCCGTATCTCTATCAAATCTTTAAAGTATTATGCGTTATCTGGTAATACTTTATAAAAACTTAATCTCATTGAACCAACCTATGCGATTAAAATACATACAGATTAGTGCATTGAACTCAAATTAATCCGTAATTCTGACACAATAGGCTAATGTTTTCTATCAGTATCTCTAGCTCTATTTTACGTAGCGACATGAGTAACATGCTCATACTTAGGTACACTTCCTAAATATTTAGATGGCATACGTTAAAGTCTTATAAAAACTCATAGCACTATTGAGATGCCTGTAGACCTTTATCAATTGTTTTATATTCACTTAAAGGAACTTTCTTAAAGGAGGTATTTGCTTCTTGAATAGATTTATCTGCTTCTTGAACAGACTTCTCTGCATTGTTGATCAATAAAGTTGTCTCATTCATTGGGTTCTGACTCGGTTTGGTCAGCAATTTGTATCCAACTACCCCGATTACCCCCACTACAACGACAATAGCAATAGGCTTAAGCATTTTAAAACTCACATTTCTTTTAATTAAATTTACAGTCTTTATACCTTGTACTCTTAGCTCTCATTTAAACAAAAATGTAGGTTTTTTATTGTAATTCTGAAATTTGAGTAACATTTAAATATAAAAAAACCATCTCGATTAAAGAGATGGTTTCATGAAAAAATAACCCAAAAGAATTATTTCAATAAGGATAATTAGATCAGATCAAGACCACGTGAGATATCACGAATAATGTCATTAATATCTTCTAAGCCTACAGATACACGGATTAACCCCTCTTGAATACCAGCCGCAGCTTTTGCATCAACAGAAAGTTTGCCATGTGTAGTCGTTGCAGGATGGGTAATTGTTGACTTCACATCACCTAGGTTACCAGTAATCGAAATAAACTTAGTATTATCAATAACCTTCCAAGCACCTTCACGTTCGCCTTTAACAACGAAAGAAACAATCCCACCAAAACCAGTTTGCTGTTTAGCGGCAAGTTCATGGCCTTCATGAGCTGGTAAGCCAGCGTAGTAAACTTTTTCTACTTTTTCATGAGTAGATAACCATTCTGCAAGAATTTGAGCACTCTCACAGTGTGCTTTCATACGTAAGCGTAAAGTCTCTAAACCTTTTAAGAAAACCCATGCATTAAATGGACTCATTGATGGTCCAAGCGTACGGACAACACCAAAAACTTCTTCTAATAACTGATGATTACCGACAACAGCACCGCCTAATGCACGCCCTTGTCCATCTAAATATTTAGTCGCCGAGTAAATAACAAGGTCTGCCCCAAACTTTAATGGTTGCTGTAAAACAGGCGTACAGAAGCTGTTATCAACCGCAAGTAATGCACCATTCGCATGAGCAATATCTGCAAGTGCTTGAATATCTGCGATCTCAGCTAGAGGATTAGACGGCGACTCAACAAATAACAGTTTAGTTTCTGGACGTACTGCGTTTTTCCAATCGTCCAAATCACATAAATCGACAAAAGTAATATCTACACCAAACTTGGCAATATATTTTTCAAACAAGGCAACAACTGAACCAAATACTGCTCTTGAGCAAATAACATGATCACCCGCTTTGAGATATGCCATAGTAACTGACAAAATCGCGCCCATTCCAGAGCTTGTCGCAACAGCACGTTCAGCACCATCTAAAGCAGCTAAGCGTTTTTCGAACATCGATACAGTCGGATTGGTAAAACGAGAATAGATATTTCCTTGAACTTGACCAGAAAATTTTGCTGCAGCTTCTTCTGCATTTTCATATACAAAAGATGATGTCAAAAAAATCGGTTCGCCATGCTCACCTTCAAAACTACGAGTATGTCCGGTACGAATGGCTAAAGTATCAAGTTGGTATTCTAAATCATCAGACTGGTTCATTAAATGTTCGCCTTTACTGGTCATGTACTAAAAAACTATCATCATTTTGAGTGTCTAAGGTATTTAAGGTCAAGGTAAACCTGAAAATTATCGCTTAGACTTTATTTAATTTTAGTAAATAGTTGGTAAAGCAAGATGAAACGCTTAAAGTCCCTTGTCTCAGAACAAAGCCAAATCAAGCACCTTTCTGCCCGACTATTTCATTCAAAAACATTAGTACTATCTCAAAGCACCCCCTTTGAGGTGATTGGCGAATTCAATCAAACCCGTATTCGTTATTACTCAGCAACACAAAAAAAATTTAAAGAACCATTAGTATTTGTTGCCCCACTCGCAATTAATATGGCGATTTATGATTTATATCCTTATCGTTCTCTTATTAAATACTTTCAAAATGCAGGCTTTGATGTCTATTTAGTCGATTGGGGACGCTTAAAGTTTAAAGATAGACACCTTAACTTTTTATCATTTATTGAAGATTTCATTCCTAAAGTAATAGAGCTCGTTCGCGCACATTCAGGAAGTGAGCAAATCTCGCTCCATGGCTGGAGTATGGCAGGCATATTCGTGACTTTATATGCTGCTCTGAACCAACCCAACTACATTAAAAATTTAATTGTTCTTGGTAGTCCAATAGATAGTTATGCATCTGGTCATATTGGCAAGCTCTATCAAACCATAAATCATTTGATTAGCCGCAATAAGAAAATTCAGGAACGTATTTACTCTGGATTGCCAAAACGTCTGATCCACAGTCCCGGAATTTTAAATTCATTAGGTTTCAAAATTCTTGATCCTAAAGGTTGGTTAGATGGACATGTGCAATTGCTAAAGAATCTTGATGACCTGCAATTTGTACAAGAGCATGCCACCCTAAGTAACTTTTTAAATAATATGATTGACTATCCGGGTGGCATTAATCAGGACATGTTGTTTAATGTCTGGCTACAAAATCCGCTAAAACGCGGCTTTATTCAGTTAAAAGATAAGAAAATCGAATTAAAAAATATAGATTGTTCCCTCTTAGTTGGCGCGGGTCGTAGTGATCAGTTGGTCACTGCTGACGCTGCTTCACCATTAAGTCAATTGACAAGCAGTCAGGATGTCACGTTTACTCTCATCCCCGGTGGTCATTTAGGCCTAATGTCGAGTCAAGCAAGTGCTCTGGAGTTTTGGCCGAAACTGGCTGCATGGCTCGCCGAACGTTCAACACAAATTTAAGGATAAGGTCATGAGTCAATCTGTTGCATTTATTGGTTTGGGTGCAATGGGCTACCGTATGGCAGCGCATTTACCAAAACACTTCGATACTGTCTATGTATGGAATCGAAATTTTGAAAAAGCCAAACAACATGCAGCAGACTATGGCACTAAGGCTGTCTCATTAGAGCAAGCTGTACAAGCAGATATTATCTTTTCATGCTTACCGACAAGCACTGATGTAGAAGTACTTATTAATGGTGTTGAAATTAAATCTGGTGCAATCTGGATTGACTGTACCAGCGGGGTTCCTAACTCTGCCCGCGCCTTAGCCAGCTCATTAAAGCAATTGAATATTGATTTTCTGGATGCTCCAGTAAGCGGTCAAACCGTAGGAGCTGAAAATGCAACTCTGACTGTAATGGTGGGTGGTGATGCAGCAGCTTTCGAACGCGCATTACCAGCTCTACAAGCGGTAGGAAAATTAATTAAACATGTCGGTGAGTCTGGCGCTGGATTTGCAGTAAAAGCAGTTAATAATATGCTACTTGCGGTCAACCTTTGGTCTGTTGCAGAAGGTTTCAGTGCTTTAAAAGCGCATGGGGTAAGTTTGAACGAAGCTTTAGAGTGTATTAACGCTTCAAGTGGTAAAAGTCTGGTAACAGAAACTATCTTCCCACAGCGTGTATTGAGTCGCGAATTTCCAGTAACCTTTGGCCTGCCTCTTCTTGCCAAAGACACAGGAATTGCTTTGGAGTTAGTCAAGCAAGCAAAGCTTCCTGCCCCGCTTTTGTCATTAACACAAAGTTTAATCCAAGCTGCTCATTTAACTGCTGAAGACAACAGTGACTTCTCTGCGGCCGTTAAAATGTATGAAGCGTGGACAAAGATTACATTAGAGTAAATTTAATCTTTTAGATGACTGCCTATTAAACTTAATTTTAATAGGCTCCCTAAGGAATAGTATGAAACCTTAAACATGGCAAACTCATGTCATTCATTACGAAAATTTTTCTATATAAAAACATTAAGTATCTGAAAGATTATTATTTCTATACTAAGTAGGTACTTTATTAACCTTTTTATAATCGGAGGATCTAAAATAATTTACAATCATTTGTGCACTTTTTTCGGATACAACCTTAGCCTGTTCCATTTTTGCTGAATAAGGATTGGCAAGCATACAGCTAGGAAGCAAAGTATTAGCAAGTGGTGGGAACTTTTCTCTTCCTCCCAAAGTAATCTTTTCAATAAAACTAGCCAACCACATAATATATTCACCTTTATTTTTATATGTTGGCATTAAACTAATATCGAGTTTAGCTGAACATTCATTTGCTGGCTTATTTAAACATTCTTCAAAATCAATAAAGTTATATTTTAATTTATATGAAGTATCTTTTATCTCTTGTCGAATCATACTAACTAAGCGATTCAAGTGCTCAATAATATCCTCTGAGAAAAGCTTTTCTTCTTCAGATTTTTTATAAACTCTTTCAGCAATGAGTAAAAACTGTGGAATTCTCTATTTCCTTTTAATCTTGTCTCCGATGAATAACCAGATCCTTTAAGGAAGTATGATGAATATAACATTGCTATATGTAAGTTAGTTGGATTAAAAAGTAACCACAACAGTAAAAGTGAAAGTTGTGTGCAAAATGCATCACACTAATTAAACATATAGCTAATTACCACTCACAAGAGTGGGGTTGAATTAATATATTTCGAAATAACTTAAATAAAAAAAACCCATCTCAATTTTAGAAATGGGCTACAAAAACAAAAAACTATCAAACGCAGCAATTTAAGGACTATATAATAGAAGTTAAAACATGCAAAATCAATACATCTTTCAATTGAAGTGTAAAATAAGATTACTTTTGGTCTATTAATATTTTACAGCTTAAAAGAAAAAGCCCATTTCCGTCTAAATTAAAATGGGCCCAGTGAATTCCACTTAATCCTAAAAACACAAACTGTGATAATTATCACGTTTTGTGTTTTTGATAATGTCATTGCTAATCCCCTTTTTCATTGACCTAATTTCAAACTTTATTTGTCTATTTGGCAAATGGAATAGGCTATAAGATCTCATCTTTTGCTAAAATTTTTTATATCTGATCACCTTAATCATAGGCATATTTTTATATCGCCAATAAAAGATAAAAGTGAATTAAAAAGAATCAAATTCTAAAAAAATATATATAATTTCTCTTAAGTTTATGTTTTTATTTGATTTTTATAAATTATTGATATCTAAAGTTTTTATTCGTTTTATGAACAAATTATCACCCAAAATGACATTTGAGTAATTAATAATCATTGAAATATTGGTAATAAACCTTATATTGAGTACAGGTTCATACCTTTAACTGAGGAAACGCTCATGAATAAATTTATGGTTGCAGTCTTTACTGGCATGGTGAGCATGGCTGGTTTAAGCGTTCAAGCTGCAACGCCTGAGCAAGAATGTCAGAAATTGCAAGACGACTATAATTTGATTTATGCATCAAAAGGCTTTTGTTTTAAAGATCCTGATGCTAAAGAAAAATATGGTAATGAAAACTGTCATACGACAAAACCAAAGTTTTCTGACAAAGAGCAACAACGTCTTGATGCTATTAAAGAGCGTCAGAAAGAATTGAAATGTAAATAATTTTAAAGGACTAATACATGGCATATGATGATCAAAATATCTTCGCCAAAATTTTACGCAATGAACTTCCAGCGATAAAAATCTATGAAGATGATCAAGTTCTAGCTTTTATGGATATTATGCCTCAAGCCGATGGTCATACATTAGTTATTCCAAAAACACCTGCTGTAACGCTACTTGATTTACCCCCAGAAGCAGCCACATATACCATCCAAATTGTTCAGAAAATTGCGAAAGCAATGGAAAAAGCCCTTAATTTAGAAGGTATTGTCTTAATGCAACTTTCTGGAGCAGCGGCAGGACAAACTGTTCCACATGTTCATTTTCACCTTATTCCTACAAATGTTCATCAACTTGGACGACATGCTGTAGAGTTAGGCGATCAAGAAAAAATTAAAGCTTTAGCTGAGAAAATTAAAGCAGCTCTTTGATTTTTAATATATTAAAGCGGAGTTTTGACTCCGCTTTTTTTCGTCTAAAAACTATAAAAACCTAAAATAATTAATTTATTTCTAAATTTTAATCGTCATAAAACTGTCATTTATTTTTCACGCCCCTGTCACAAAGTTTGCCGATACTGCTTAGCAAGTTGGTGAGCTTTTGTAACTTTTTGTACATAAGTCAACTACAAAATAAATAGTTAACTAGGCATACGCCATTTTTAAATACCTTTTGGAGAAATCTCAATGAAGAAATTGCTACTCGCTGCCGCAGTTGCAACTTTGAGCATAAACGCGGTGCAAGCAGCGCCAACTTTGTATGGCAAACTAAATGTTTCTATTAACCAAGTTGATAATAAAAATTTCGATGGTAAAAGTGATGTTACCGAAGTTAACTCAAACTCTTCTCGCATTGGGGTAAAAGGTGAAGAGAAATTAACTGATAAGTTATCTGCTGTTTATTTAGCTGAATGGGCAATTTCTACTGATGGTTCAGGTTCTGATAGTGACCTTAGCGCTCGTAACCGTTTCATCGGTTTAAAAACTGAAGGTGTTGGTACTTTAAAAGTAGGTAAATACGACTCTTACTTTAAAACTGCTGCTGGTGGTAACCAAGACATCTTTAATGACGATACACGTTTAGATATTACCAATATCATGTACGGTGAAAACCGCTTAGATAACGTAGTTGGTTTTGAATTAGACCCTAAATTATTAGCTGGTTTAACTTTCAACATCATGGCTCAAACTGGTGAAAGCACCTCTGACAGCAAACAAGGTGAAACTGGTAAAGACAGTAAGAATGACAGCTTTGACTCTGTGTCTACTGCGCTTGGTTATGAAAATAAAGACCTTGGTTTAGCAGTAGCTGCCGCTGGTGACTTTGGTATTAAAGGTAAATATGCTGCTTACGGTCTGAAAGATGTTTATACAGATGCTTACCGTGTAACTGGTTCTTATGACATCGCAAAATCAGGTTTTGTGGTAGGTGCTTTATGGCAACACGCTGAACCTACTGATGAATTGACTGCATATGGTCAATCATATAAATCAGATGGTTCAATCGATAAAGCTGGTAAAGCTTACCGCGGTTTAGAGGAACAAGCATATGCAGTAACAGCTGCTTATAAAATTCCTAACACTAAACTTAAAGTGAAAGCAGAATATGCTTCAGCTGAAACCCAAGTAAGTGGTCAATCAGATCGTAAAATCGATTTGTACGGTTTAGGTCTTGATTACCAAATCAACAAGCAAGCTCGCTTCTACGGCATCGTTGCTCAACAAAAACGCGACTGGTTGAATGATGACGACAAGCAAACTGTTGTAGGTACAGGTATCGAATATAACTTCTAATTAGTTATCTTTGATTCATATCTAAAATAAAAGGGCTAATGCCCTTTTATTTTATTGTTCAGATTAAAAAAGCCGATATTTTTTATCGGCTTTTTTTACTTTGTAGCTTATTTTAAGAAACCACTTACAAGATTCATAACGTTTTGAATATCTTGGTTTGCTTCTTGATGATCGGTACTTTCACCCTGAGGTGTTAATGAGTCAATGACTTGAGGTAGGACTGAAGCAATTGCACCGTAAACTTGCTCTTTTGGAGCTTGAGCTTGCGCAGCAACTTGCTCAATGTCAGCTGGATTAAATAAACTTTGCAATTGTTGAGTAGGAACTTCGCTATTACTTTGATTTGGATCAACCCAGCTTTGAACTTGATTACCTAAACCCGCACCTTTTAACTTTTCTAATGCAGCCTGCAAACCACCCTGTTGTTGAACCCAACCTAAAATTAAAGGTACAACTGCAATTAATAAACTTTGTACGCCACCACCTGCTTGAGGTGCGTTATTATTATTTCCAGTCACTTGACCTAATACAGAACCTAGTACTCCTCCAAGACCACCTTGTGCGCCAGAAGAAGTATTGCCCCCCATTTGTCCGAGTACTGAACCTAAAATTCCACCTAAACCACCTTGACCTGATGCTTGCTGGTTCCCACCTAAAGCCTGCTGAGCCAAAACTTCTACAATGTTGCTTAAATTTGTCATGTGTAACTCTTATGTATGGTTTATACACGAGCATACGCGGATTCTTGTGAAGACAGCAAAAGCCAAATTGTTAAATTTTGAAAGAGATTTAGTGCTCTTTTACCAGCGGAATTTATTCCAGTTCTCTGGGTTTGCCCAGAATTTTGAGTTAAACCAATCTGGAACATGCTTATAGGTCAAGATGTTAAATTGCCATAAAGCAAAATCACTATCATGTGAAGTTTTATCAATGAGTTGCGTAAAACCTAAAGAACGTAATAACTGTTCATCACTGCGTTTACTTACTACAACAATTCGTTTTGCTAATAAATCTCTTAGCTTCACTAACAATTGTGACTTTTGTACTTCAGTTATGTTCTGCATTTCATCTGTATCAAACAATACAAAACCCAAATCATAACGCTGAGTAAAAGGCAGACTTAAAAGCTCAGTTACGGTAAAATAGTGCCATTGAATTGCGTTATTCTGGTCAATTTTCTGGCCAATACAAAGTGCAGTATGAATGGGCTGTTCGTTTGATAAATCGTCTAGCATAGAAGTGATGACATTTTGTTCAGCCATAACTGCAACCCTTAATTGAAAGATGTGAGTTTAAACTTTATGGAACTACAAGGCATTTGCCATAAAATGCATGCAGGCCTAAAAGATGCTAGTGTAACTGATCAACAGACAACCAAGGCAAATGTTGAATACAAATTTGTATTAGACCGTTCAGAAATTGATCTTCCTTTTAATTTAGGACAAGAACTAGAAATCGAATGGACAGGTAATATTTATTGCACTTCTTGTGGCACTAAAACACCAAAATCTTATTCTCAAGGCCACTGCTTTAAATGCTTTAAAACTAAAGCAGAATGTGACCTATGCATTATGAAACCTGAAACATGCCACTATCATTTAGGTACATGTCGTGAAGATGACTTTGCCCACAATGTTTGTTTCCAACCTCATATTGTGTATTTGGCAAATTCGAGTGCTTTAAAAGTGGGTATTACTCGTGTTAGCCATATGCCAGGCCGTTGGTTAGATCAAGGTGCAACTCAAGCCTTACCTATTTTAAAAGTTGGATCCCGCCGTTTATCTGGTCAACTTGAAACTATGTTTGGTTCTTTGGTTGCTGACAAAACTGATTGGCGTAAACTTCTTAAGGGTGAAGCTGAACCTCTGAAACTGACAGAACAACGTGATCAGTTAATCGAAGAGTTTGCACCAAAAATTCAATCTATTCGTGAGGAATTCAGTCAAAATCTTGAATTTAACGAAACGGTTGAACTACTAGAAAATGAATTGCCACGTGAGTTTGTTTATCCAGTTGAACAATATCCTGAAAAAATTAAGTCTCTAAACTTAGATAAAACACCAAAAATTCGTGGTGTATTACAAGGTATTAAAGGGCAATATTTAATCTTTGATATTGGTGTTATTAATATCCGTAAATATACGGGTTACGAGCTGATTGTACGTGCCTAAGTAAGTTTTAAAGCCCCTAAAATGGGGCTTTTTTAATTAAGATAATCTGTTTCTAAATAGCCAAGCTGCCAAAGGCAAAGTTATTAGTCCAAG
The DNA here is from genome assembly GCF_016106645.1 of Acinetobacter sp. ACIN00229. Taxonomy (NCBI): domain Bacteria; kingdom Pseudomonadati; phylum Pseudomonadota; class Gammaproteobacteria; order Moraxellales; family Moraxellaceae; genus Acinetobacter; species Acinetobacter sp. ACIN00229. The sequence continues at coordinate 143,317 of NZ_JADWOM010000011.1, read as the reverse complement.
TATGATCATTGGAATAAAGTTGAATTTAACTTGTGCAAAACTTGCACCCTCTAAATAAACTCGTTGTACCAAGTTAATTCCAAACCTCAATGGATTTGCGTACGTTGCTATTTGTAATGCTTCCGGCATGTTTTCTACGGGTGTAAGTAAACCTGAAAGCAACATTAAAGGCATAATCAATAAAAAAGTAAAAAGCATGGCTTGTTGCATATTTAAAGATAATGCCGAAATTGATAAGCCCACACCGACTACAGCCATGTTAAAACTCAATAAACCAAAATAAAGCAGCCCAATAGAGCCATTCATAGGAATTTTAAACCAGAACAAAATAATCAATAAAATAATAGTTGACTGCATCAGCCCTACAAAAATTGGCGGTAAGGCCTTACCAATCATGATTTGTAATGGCGTATACGGTGTCACTAATAACTGATCAAATGTGCCCTGTTCACGTTCACGCGCGACTGATAAAGCGGATAAAAGTAATGTTTGCATCATACTTAATGCTGCAATTAATGAAGGCATTAGGCTCCATCGAGACTCTTGATTTGGGTTGTACCATGTTCTTGTTTCAAGGCTAATGGGCAAAGCTGAGTTAAATTTTTGCTGATTAAACTGACCAACAATTTTATTTAGATATGAACCAGCTACAACAGCAGTTGATGAGTTCCTGCCATCAACAATCACTTGTATAGATGAACTTTGGTTATTATTTAATTTGTCTTCAAAGTTAGACGGTATCGTAATTACAACCAGTGCCTGACGATTATCAATAACTTGTTTGATTTGATCGGTATATTCAAGTGTTGCAACACGCTTAAAAATACCAGAGCCATCTAGTTTTGAGATGAGTTCATGTGAAACCTGCCCATTGCTCTGATCTAAAATTGCATAATCGACATGGTTAACATCATAAGTAGCAGCATAACCAAACAAAAGTGCCTGCATGAGGGCTGGTACAAATAGAATGACTCTATTTGCAGGGTCACTAAAAATGGTTAAGAATTCTTTTTTGACCAAAAAACTTAAATGTTTTAGCCAAGCGATTAGTTGCTGCCACATATCTTTATCTCAACCGTTTTTTCAGTGACAAGTTCACAGCACATATCAAAACAACGATATATCCCACCAGAAAACCGCATTCTTTAAACCATAACTTCCAATCATCACCTCCCATAAATAAGGTTTTAATTAAAATCATAAAATGTGTAGCCGGTAGTAACTGACTAATAATTTGCACAACCAAAGGCAAGTTGCGTGTATCAAAAACAAACCCAGAAAGCATCAGCGCGGGCATAAAACTTGCCAATAAGGCAATTTGACTCGCCTGAAACTGACTTTGAGCAAAGCCTGATATAGCTAAACCAAGTAATAACGAGACAATTAAATATAAAAATGAAGTCGATAAAATTGAGAATAATGAACCACGCATAGGTACTTCAAAAATAAAATACGCAGCAACAAGGCAGATCACGATATCAATCATGCCGACCACCACATAGGGAATGAGTTTTGCTAATACAATTTCAAATGGCCGTACAGGTGTAACAAATAAAGCTTCTAGAGTTCCCCGTTCTCTTTCACGGGCAATAAGCAGTCCCGTTAAAAATGCGCCAATTAAAGTTAAAATAAGTACCATTAAGCCAGGGACTAAAAACCAAGTACTGTTTCCAGATTCGTTAAACCATATTCGTTGTTCAATATTAACGGCGCTTGACGTTGCTAATATTTGCCCACGGTCAACTTGTATAGACGGCGCGGTAGCTAAAGCACCTGCGACATATCCCTCTAAAGCTGTTGCTATGGTAGTGGATGTCCCATTTAATAATAGTTGAACCTTGGCATTACCTTGCTGTGCCTGACTAGCAAAATCTGAAGGAAAATGCAAAATGGCATCAATTTCACCATCTCGAATGGCCTGCTCTGCTTCAGGCAAATTATGAAACTCTTGACTTGTTAAATATCGTGAGCCATTTAAACCAGCTAAAGCCTGATTGATCTGTAGTGAAGACTGATCGACAACAACACCGACTCGGGCCTGATTTAAGTCAAAAGAAAGTCCATAACCAAACAGTAGAATTAAAATAACAGGCAAAACGAGTCCAATCCCGAGGCTGCTTTTATCACGAATGAGCTGCTTAGTTTCTTTACGAACTAATGCTGTCAGCCGATTCCAAAATCCAAAGCTCATTGTAGACCTCCTAACCAGCGTGCCTTAACGCGCGTGCTTGTTCCACAATTGCTATAAAAGCCTCATTCATGTCACCAATATGTTTATCTTTACTTGCCAATTTACGGACTTGTTGGGGAGACCCTAAGGCCAATAACTTTCCAGCATCTTGTATGGCAATGCGGTCACAATATTCTGCCTCCTCCATAAAATGCGTCGTAATAATGATGGTAATACCCTGATTTGCCAGTTCACCAATGCTGTACCAAAATGATCGCCGTGCAAGCGGGTCAATTCCGCTCGTGGGTTCGTCTAAAAATAAAATTTCTGGTTCATGTAATAGTGCAGCAGCCATAGATAGCCGTTGTTTATATCCACCTGGTAAATCACCACTTTTACTATGAGGTTTTAAATCATATTGCTGTAAGGCTTTATCAATTTGTTGATTTAGTTTTTTGCCAGATAACCCATATGCTCCACCAAAAAACTTTAAGTTTTCTAAGACAGTTAAATTGCTATACAGTGCAAATTTTTGCGAGACATAGCCTACTTTTGCTCTTGCCTCAGCACGAGCTGTCCGTAAGTTTTTCCCAGCAACTTCCAAATACCCGCTACTTGCTGGTAGCAATCCACACAACATTCGAAAAGTCGTAGTTTTACCCGCGCCATTCGGCCCAAGTAATCCAAATATTTCGCCACGTTGAACATCAAATGATGTATTGGCAACGGCAGTAAAATCTCCAAAAGTTCGGACTAAATCCTTAACTACAATGATAGGTTGCTCTGACTTGGAATTATTGTTTTGTTCTAATTGAAAAGCTTGTTCAGAAATAGAGATTTGCTTTGATTGCTTTTGAGCCTGCTGCAACAGCATCATAAATGCATCTTCAAGTTCAGGTGGTCGCGTATTTGCTTTTAGCCCTTCAGGTAAAGTATCGGCTAATAGCTCTTTTTGACGACTAATAAAGTTCACTTGTTCACCCTTTGGAACAGCATCAATAATCTCTAAATGGTTATCAAGTAATTGGGCTTGTAAGGTCCGAGCCTTAATCTGCTCTGAAGGTTTTATATTCCATGTTTGTCCAAGTGCTATTTCTTTTAATTGTTTAGGTGAACCTTGTTTTAAAATTTTGCCTTCGTGCATGATATACACGTGAGCGCATTTTTCTGCTTCATCCATATAAGCAGTACTTATAATTACGCTTAAGTTTTCTTCCTGAACAAGTTGTTCAATAATGATCCATAAATCACGTCTCGATAGAGGATCCACCCCAACACTAGGCTCATCAAGTAACAGTAATTCTGGGGACCGAACTAACGTACATGCCAATCCTAGTTTTTGTTTCATGCCACCAGAAAGTTGCCCAGCTAGGCGTTGAGTAAACTGAGTAAGATCCGTTATTTCCAATAACCGCTTAAACCTTTGCCCCCGTACATCCTTTGAAACGCCGTGTAAGTCAGCATATAAATCTAAATTTTCCTGTACGCTTAAATCTTCATATAGTCCAAAGCGTTGTGGCATATAGCTAATACGGTCTTGTACAGCCTGCGGATTTTTACTCACATCAATTCCCAGTACATTTAATGAACCAGAAGTTGCTTTATATAGTCCTGCAATTAATCTTAATAAGGTTGTTTTTCCCGAACCATCTGGACCAACTAAAGCTGTAAGCTCTCCTTTGTTAATTTGCATATTCAAATCAACAATTGCACTAATATCTTCTGCCTTATTATTCTCAGCCTTAAAAGTCATGAATAAATTTTTAACTTGAACCACTACTTTTTCATCAGTCATGAGCTTTCTCACCTGAAGCAAGTGGTACTTTTACAGTCACAGGTTGGCCCATTTTTAATTGATCATTCGGATCATTTACATACACCCTAACCTCATAAACCAATGTTGTTCTAATCTCTTCGGTCTGTACTGTTTTAGGGGTGAACTCAGCCACTGAAGATATATAGCCAATTTTTCCATTAATGGGCTGATTAGGATCAGAATCACGAATAACTTGGGCCGTACCGCCCATCTTGATAGAACTTAAATCTTGTTCATTTACATACACACGAATCCATTTGGGATCGGTCAAAGCCAATGTATAAACTGTCTTTTGCGCAGTTGTCATATCTCCAACTTCTTGTAACCGAGCTCGTATCACTGCATTTACAGGAGACTTTAGTTCAGCTTGAGTAAGGTTATAGTTAATTAGATCTAAATTAGCCTTAGTTACTTCATACTGTGCTTTGGTTGCTTCCCGATCCTCTTGTCTAGCCCCTTTAATGATCAATTCTAAATTAGCTTGTCTTTCACGGACCGCTGCCTCAGCACTATCTTTATTACTTTTGGCATAGTCTAGCTCTTGTTGGCTAATTGCCCGACCATCAGTACTACTTACCAAAATTTGTAAGCGTTGCAGGTTTTTATTGGTTTTATCAAGCTCTGCTTGGGCAGAAGCAAGTTGTGCTTTTGCTTGACTAATTTCCTCTGGGCGAGCTCCCACTTCTTGTTTAACAATTGCCTCTTGTTGAGCTTTAAGTTGTGCTTGAGCTTGCTTTGCCTGAATGTGTAGTGCATTGGTATTAAGAGCCGCTAGTACTTGCCCTGCTTTAACTTTATCACCCTCTTGTACTAACAGTTTCTCTATACGACCAGACTGTTCAAATGCAAGTGAAACTTGCCGAATATCAACATTTCCATATAAAGTTAATACATTATCTTTTTGATTCTTATTATTATATTTCCATACCCAAAAGCTGATAATAACTACAGCTATAACAACCAAGACGAGGGCAATCACTTTTTTATTCATCTTATTAGCCTTCTTATTAAATTCAAATTTTCTTAGTTTAAATTCAATTTAAATTTAAATTACTCCAATCTTTGAATAAAATATATACTTTTATGGTGAATGAAAATTAGGGTTAAACATGTCCAGATCTAGACGAAGTGATGGTGACTTAACCAAGTCCAAAATTATTGAGGCAGCAGGACCTTTAATTGCCCAATATGGTTTTGCAAAGACAGCGAACAAAACAATTGCTAACGCTGCGAATGTCGATTTGGCTGCAATTAATTATCACTTTGATGGTCGAGACGGATTATATCAAGCTGTGTTAGTGGAAGCTCACGCTCACTATCTAGATGAAAAATATTTACTAGAACTTGTTGAAAGCACTCAGTCACCAGAAGAAAAGCTAAGCTTATTACTTGAGACCTTGCTGCATAAATTAAACGAACAAGATGTTTGGCATGGCAAAGTCTTTATTCGTGAACTATTTTCACCGTCTGAACATTTATTAAGTTTTATTGAATTTGCAGGTATGAGGAAATTTTTTCTTATTCGTAAGCTCATTAGTCAAGTTGCTGGTTTAGATGAAAATGATTCAGCTGTTTTGCCTTGTATTTTAAGCGTGATGACACCTTGCATGATGCTCATTATTGCCGGACCAAATGCTCAAGCACCTGAGCCGCTTAAAAATATTGCTCAGATGCCATTATATGATTTAGTTGAACATTTTAAAAAATTTTCATTAGCAGGATTAAAAGCAATTAGCCAAGCAAATCTTAAAAATTAGCTATTTAAACATTTCAAAATTGCCTGTACTGGATCTTCTGTATTTCCAGAAATAAGTTGTTTATGCATGGTTAAATGTTGCATCACTTGAATTTGAGCTGTTTCAACATTCATTAGTTTTTCTATTTCAGCGGCTAAATTTTCTGGTGTTGCATCAGCCTGAATAAGCTCTTCAATGACTTTCTTACCCGCAATAATATTGGGTAAAGAATAATAAGGAATTTTCACCAAAAGCTTAGCAATTATATAGGTCAACCAATGCAACTTATAGAAAGTGACCATCGGTCTATGCATGAGCATGGCTTCTAATGTTGCAGTCCCAGAAGCTAAAGCAATGATGTTACTTGCATTCATGACCATACGGCCAACTTTTGATTCACTGTCTGTATTTTCTAAAATATGAATTACAGTTTTCAAATTAGGCGCTAATTGTTCAACACCCTGCTCAATCTGCTGTTTACGCGCATCGTTAATCGCGGGAATTAAGAATTGAATGTCTGGATATTTTTTATGCAGAATATTGGCAGTTCCAAGCAACATAGGCAAAAGTCGTTCTACCTCACCTTTTCGGCTACCTGGTAACAAAGCAATATGTTTTTGATTTTCATTAAGACCTAATTGCTGTTTGGCAATTTGAATTGGATTTTCAAGTGGCAATTGTTTAGCTAATGGATGGCCTACAAATGCTGCTGGAACTTCATATCGTTCATAAAAAACTTTTTCAAAAGGAAATAAGCAAAGTACTAAATCTATACTCTGTTTAATGCCATGAACACGTCCTTGACGCCACGCCCAAACAGAAGGACTGACATATTGAACTGTTTTTATTGGAAGATTCTTTTCTTTAATACTTTTAGAAAGTCTGAGGTTAAAGTCTGGCGCATCAATACCAATAAAAATATCAACTGGATTTTGAGTCCATTGATTGATTAAACCATCCCGCACGGCGAATAATTTTTTTAAGTCTTTTAATACCTCAACAATCCCCATCACAGACAGAGTTTCCATTGGGTAATAACTGTTAAAACCTTCAACAATCATTTGAGGCCCACCGATTCCCTCAAATTCGGCATCGATTCCTTGTTCTCGAAAACTACGCATAAGTTTCACACCAAGCGTATCTCCAGAAACTTCCCCAACCACAATGCCTATTTTAAGTTTTCGGTTTGTCAAGGTGATTTACCCAAGAATTTGAAATAATGCATTCTAGCATAGAGGTTTATCAATCTTGAACTTGATATATATGTACTTACCAAAAGCAACCACAGCACAAGCTATCTAAAATTACACTCATTCACCATCTTTTAATCTAAATTAACAATGCAATTTGAATTGTAGCTTACATTTACAAACAATAAAATAAATGAGAATTATTTACATTATCCTTAATCTTATGAATATCCCACCTCGACCATTTAAGCTTACTGTAATCGCCTGCGCGATTTGTTATGCGAACCTCTCTTATGCTCAAGACTCAGAGGTACAATCTTTACAGACGATCCAAGTTAAAGCATCAAATGCTGAGCAGTCTTCTGAACAAACCAAAGCATATAATGTTAAGAACTCAAGTAGCGCAACCAAACTTAATATAGAGGCTAAAGAAACTCCTCAAACTATTAATGTCGTTACTCGTCAGCAAATTGAAGATTTTGGACTTACCAGCACCCGAGATGTTTTAAAAAATACCCCAGGTGTAACCGTATCTAATCAAGAAACTGAGCGAACTACTTATATGGCTCGCGGTTTTGAGATTTCAAATATATTAACTGACGGCGTGGGTTTTCCCCTCTCAGGTTATAATTATAACAATACGAATCCTGATACTTATTTCTATGATCGTGTAGAAGTTGTTAAAGGTGCTGATTCTTTAACTAATGCCTTCGGTGATCCGAGCGCAACAATCAACAATATTAGAAAACGTCCGACTCAAGAATTCCAAGCAAGTGGCGGTGTAAGTTATGGTTCTTGGGATACGCAGCGTTATGAAGCTGATGTCTCTGGCGCAATAATACCGAGTGGAAAAGTACGTGGCCGTATTATGGGCTATGAGCAAACTGGTGATTCTTACCTTGATCGATATTCGTCAGAGAGAAATGGTTTCGCAGGTATTATTGAAGCTGATTTGACAGAGAGTACTTTACTGACCGCAGGTTATAGCCAAGAACAAAATAAACCCAATGCAAACAACTGGGGTGCTCTGCCTTTGTTAGATGCTAATGGTAAACAAATTTCATATGACCGCTCATATAACCCCAACCCCGACTGGGCACACTGGGATAATGAAACACAAAATGCTTTTGTTGAATTAAAGCAAAAAATTAATGATCAGTGGATCGCTAAGCTGACCTATAACTATCTTGATACCAAGCATAATAGTCGTCTTCTTTATTATTATGGTTATCCAAAAGCTGATGGATCAGGTGTTTCTCTAACCCCTTGGGGTGGTCAAGAGCACCAAGAAAAACATGCTGTCGATTTTAATCTCGAAGGAAAATATAAACTTTTCAATCGAGAACATGAGGCATCTTTAGGCTATAGCTATGTCCGTAATCATCAGCAAGATAAACAATCTACAGGAACGATTAACGATAGTAACGTTATAAAATCAACCACTACGGATTGGTCAAGTTGGACACCGCAATCTATAACTTGGTCTGATTTCACAGAAGTTGCAAACTATAAGCAGAATATTAATTCCATCTATGCTGCGACACGCTTGCATCTTAATGAAGATTTAAAACTTTTACTTGGGGCAAACTATGTCCAAGCTGAAAGTAAAGGTGAAAGTTATGGTTCCCCAATGTCATATAGTGAAAGTAAAGTCTCACCCTATGTTGGACTAACTTATAACTTTACACCTGAATATACAGGTTATATGAGTTACACCTCAATTTTCCGTCCTCAAACTGGTATTGATAAAGATACCAATCAAGCTTTAAAACCTATTGATGGCAAAAGCTATGAGATGGGCGTAAAAAGTTCATGGTTAGATGACCGTTTAACAGGAACGCTTTCAGTATTTAAAACTGAACAAAATAATTATCCTCTACGCAGCTCTGATGGAAATCCACTTAATCGAAAAGTACCAACGAGTGATTTAGAATCACAAGGTGTAGAAGTCGGCTTATCAGGTCAAATCACAAATAATGTGAATCTTTCTTTCGGCTATGCTCAATTTAGTATTAAAGATATTAAAAATGGCGGCGAGGCAAGAACTTATAATCCAAACCAGACACTTAACGTGCTAACCACTTACACGCCACCAGTTTTACCGAAGCTAAAAGTTGGTGCAGGCTTACAATGGCAAGATGGGATAAAGTTATATGATTCAAATGTTAATAGTACGATTAAACAAGATGCATATGCTTTAGTTAATTTAATGGCCAGTTATGAAGTCAACGATCATATTACGCTTCAAGCAAATGGTAATAATATTTTTGACAAGAAATATTTAAATAGTTTTCCTGATGGCCAAGCTTTTTATGGTCCTTCTGCCAACTATACAGTTGCTGTAAAGTTTAAATATTAATATCGTAGCCAATCCCAATTTAGGGATTGGCTTTACTTATTATTCTTTGTGTATGTGTCAGTAAAGATGTCCAAAACTGTAAATCTCCCTGTGTCATATCGTATAAAAGTTTTCTATCGATTCTTGCTAGTTTTCGGTATGGGCTTTGCCTGTATGGCATATTTAAGCCTTGGACTCATTGGAATTTTTCTTTTGACCCTCGACAAAGCTGAAGCTATATATCTCGCTGCATTTATAGCAATTCTATTTTACGTCATCTTTGTGATTGTTGGTTTCTGCGTTCAATCACTTTTGAAACTCACTGGGCTATCAATTGTTTTGTGCGCCCTTTTCTTTTTTGTGACACGTATGGTGGGTTATGCATAAAGGTATACGTCAATCTATGGCATGGCTACACTCATGGACTGGCTTAATATTTGGATGGCTCGTATTTGCCATTTTCTTAATGGGTAGCCTATCTTATTACCGCCACGAAATTAATTTATGGATGCAGCCTGCACTTGTACAATATGAAGTAAAACAAGATATTTCCATTAAAACAGCATATCAATATTTACAAGAAAAAGCTCCAGATGCCAAGTCTTGGTATTTAACTGTGGCTACACCTGAAAATCCCGTCAACACTATGTATTGGGAAAAAGCTGACGGCGGTTATGGCAATGCCACACTTGATGCTAACACGGGAAAAGAACTTCAACTTTCGGCAACTCTAGGCGGCGATTTTTTTTACCGTTTCCATTACCAACTTTTTGGCATTCCAATAATAGTTGGACGATTAGTCGTGTGTCTTGCAGCATTTATTATGCTGATTGCTTTGGTTTCAGGCATTATTACCCATAAAAAAATATTTACCGACTTTTTTACTTTACGCACATTTAAGTCTCAGCGTTCATGGCTAGACTTTCACAATATTTCTTCTGTCGTTGCACTGCCCTTCTTTTTAACCATTACATTTACGGGCTTAGCTATTTTCTTTTATTTATATCTACCTTGGGGAATGCAAAAGATTTACCCTGAAAACCCTTATCAATATTTTACCGAAATCCGTACAAAGACTGTACTTGAGAATCAATCAATCCAGCCTGCTCAAAACTTAGCTATTGATAAGCTATTGAACCAAGTTCAACAAAGTTGGGGTAATCAACCTTTATCAACGATTAGTGTGAAAAACCCGAATACCAATCAGGCGCAAATTACATTTATTCAGCAAGAAGACCGCTCTATTACTCGTAATCAAGCTCAAATTACATTAAATGCTTCAACTGGCAAAGTTTTAGAAGACACACGTAATAATAGCCCTATTGCAACGTTAAATGCGGGTGTCTATGGGCTACATATGGCGACATTTGCTCAGCCTTTACTTCGTTTAGGATTCTTTTTCTCAGGCATTTTAGGCTGTGTAATGATTGCCTCTGGTTTGTTACTGTGGAGTCTTAAACGTCAAATTCAAAATAAGAATAGTAAATTTCATTTTGGACACTATTTAGTTGACCGTTTAAATGTTGCAGCGTTTGTTGGCTTACCTTGTGCAACTGTCGCCTATTTAAGCGCCAATCGATTGTTTACAGTCACTTCAACCACGATCAATTATGAAATTTATAGCTTTTTCTTAGTTTGGTTAATCAGCTTGATCATTGCTTTATTCACTAAAAAGCAGCATTTGTGGCGAACTCAACTTTGTGTTTTTATTATGCTGTGTATTGCACTTCCCATCTTAAATCTAAGTTATTTACTTAAACATGAGTATGTTCAAAGCCTCAGAGATTATTGGACCTTTGCACGTGTAGATGTATTTTTGTGGATCTTTGCAGCTTTAGCAATTTTTATATTCTGCAAAATTCAACCTATCCAGCATAAAGCTGTCGCAAAAATTCAAAAAAAGCTGAATAAACTAAATACTGAGGTGAGCTCATGATTCTTATAGCTTTCATCTTAATTTTATTAGGTATGTATTTACTATTTATGGCGAGTGAAAAATATCGATCACCGAAATCGACAGGACATTTCAAATCGCTAGCTCAAAAATATTACCGACACTTTAAAATAGCTGCATTCATATTATTTAGTTTATGTGCATTTATTCTTATTCAACACTATAAATTTTCAATTGGTTTTGTCAGTTGGTGGATCTTTGCAACGCCATTAACTTTTATTCTTATACTTTTAGTTAATCCTCTAAAGTCTTCAAAATAAGCTTTTCTTTAAAAAATGATGAAAAATAGAACAAGCTAAGCAATATTTTGATTGCTTAGCTTTTTTTTGCATAAGCAAATCATTATTCATGACAACTGTTTATCTCTAAAAGGAATAAGATATGTGCGTTTCGTGATAAGTGGCGATAAAGATGTCTGGTGCTTTTGAATTTATCTTAGCAGGTATGTTAGTTGGTTTCTGTGTAGGGATTACAGGAGTTGGTGGTGGATCATTAATGACACCAATTTTAATTGGCCTTTTTAGAATTGAACCTCATATCGCAATTGGTACCGATTTACTTTATGCCGCAATTTCAAAATTTTGTGGATCAATGGTTCACGCTAGAAAGCTCAATATTGTCTGGCCAATTGTTTTATGGTTAGCAGTAGGCAGTATTCCTGCATCTTTCGGTACCACATGGGTACTTGAGCATTATTTAAGTCAGTCAACACACTATAAAGCTGTACTCACCATGGTGTTAGGTTTTATGCTGACTTTAACTGGTGTATCTATCATTTTCCGCTCTCGTATTGAGAAGTTCTTTAGTCGTTTTAGAAGTAAAGAAGTCACTCAAACTGAGACTGAGCATTTAGCTATCCATAAGAAACGTAGCTTTATCGTGGTGATGGGTATCATCTTAGGTGTATTCGTAACGCTTTCATCAGTCGGTGCTGGTGCATTTGGAATTATGGCACTCGTGATCATGTTCCCGAACTTACCAATGATTCGAATTATTGGGTCAGATGTTGTACATGCCGTATTGCTTACTTTAGTAGCTGGCCTTGGACATATGAGTGCTGGTAACGTCGACTTTACGCTTCTTATGTGGTTATTGGTGGGTTCAATTCCTGCAATTATTGTTGGTACGCTAATTAGTTCTCGTATGCCAGAACGATTAATCCGAAAAATTTTAGGGATTACCCTATTTGCCCTCGGTGTTAACTTTATGGTTCACCCAGTCAAAGCAAAACCGAAAGCACCTGTGGTACAACAACAAGCTGTAGTTGCCGAAAAAACAAGCAACTCAACTGAAAGATAGCAAAATCAATAAGATTTTTCCAAACTGAAATACCATGAGATGTAGGATTTTCATAATTATTTCATGGTATATTCAGTACACAAAACAACCTTTAGTATGATCGAACCAGTGACAGCAATGACTACACATTCAAATTCCGTTTCAAAGCCAGATATCGACGACGTTAATATTAAAAGCATTCAAACTCTTGTAACACCAGCCGAGCTTAAATCAGAACTTCCTTTATCTGATGTTGCTTCACAAACTGTTCTAAAAGGTCGCGATACCATTCGTAATATTTTAGATGGTTCAGATAAGCGTTTGTTTGTCGTTATTGGTCCTTGCTCTATTCATGATCCAAAAGCTGCCCACGAATATGCCGATCGTTTAAAAGCATTAAGTGAAAAGGTTAAAGATTCATTGTATTTAGTTATGCGTGTTTATTTTGAAAAACCACGTACAACAATTGGTTGGAAAGGTCTCATTAATGACCCTGACATGAATGACTCTTTTAATATTGAAAAAGGTTTACGTATTGGTCGTAAGCTTTTACTTGAATTAAATGAAAAAGGTTTACCATGTGCAACTGAAGCACTTGACCCGAACTCTCCGCAATACTACCAAGACTTAATTTCTTGGTCTGCAATTGGTGCACGTACAACCGAAAGCCAAACTCACCGCGAAATGTCTTCTGGTCTATCATCACCAGTAGGTTTTAAAAATGGTACAGATGGCGGTTTAACTGTTGCAACCAATGCGATGCAGTCTGTTAAATATGGTCATAGCTTCTTAGGTCTTAATGAAGACGGACAAGTTTCGATTATTAATACGAGTGGTAACCCCTACGCACACGTAGTATTACGTGGTGGTAATGGCAAGCCAAACTACGATGCTGGCTCTGTTGAAGAAGCAGAAAATGCTTTAGCAAAAGCAAAAGTTAGCACTAAAATCATGATTGATGCGAGCCACGCAAACTCAAATAAAGACCCGTACTTACAACCACTTGTTCTTAAAAATATTACTGAACAAATTTTAGATGGTAATAAGTCAATTGTTGGTCTTATGGTTGAAAGTCACTTAAAAGGCGGCCGCCAAGATATTCCTGAGAATCTTTGTGATCTCGAATATGGTAAATCAGTGACTGATGGCTGTATTGACTGGGAAACGACTGAAAAAACATTACTTGAAATGCATGAAGCTTTAAAAGACGTTTTACCAAATCGTTAATACATCTTTTTAAGAAGATCAATTAAGCCCTCATTTTTGAGGGCTTTTTTATTTTTCTTTGTCGGAATTTATCTATGATGACTTTTCTTTTTTGATTATACTTCGGCGAGCTTTTCCACTACGACCGCCTAGAATATGGTGCTGAGTTTCCGTCAACATTTGCTGAAGTGGCGCACGCTTTTAAGTGCTATCACTTTGCTGTGTTTACTATGGCACATTTTTTTGCCTACTTTAGTGCAAATTGGCATCGTACCTGAGTTATACACCATGCCTAGTCACTGTCAGCCAGTCACGCTAGAGCATTCATTTCACCAACAAAATTTCAATACTCAGCAGCATCACTCTTCACATGCCCATCACCATATGGAATCTGTTCAAGATAAATTTCATAGTTCGCATGCTCAAGAAGTTTTTGCTCTAGCTACTCAAATCATGAAACATTGTCCGCTTTGTACGCATGGTCTAGATGCAGCAATTTTAATTCCTTTAATTGCTTTGATTTTTGTTTTAATTTTACGTTGGTTTACCCGTGTACGATGCCTGTGCCATACGTGGACAATACAGCTAGAACTTCCCCCTACCTTCTATATTTTACCGATTAAACACGCCCCACCTGCTGCTCTGTAAAAACGCAACTTTTACCATCCTTGATTTTCAAGGACTCAAAACTTATTGCTTTTTATAGGGCCAAAATATGTTATCCCTCAAATTCCGCTTATCTGTTTTAAGTGCGGCGTGCTTTTCTGCCTCAGCCAGCCCTATTATTTTTGCTGAAGATTTAACACCAGCAAATAGTGACACAAAAACATTAACTACGATTGTAGTCACAGCAAGCCGTGAAGGTGAAACACTCAATAAAACACCAGCAGCGATTAGCCAAATTAATAATGACCAAATTGAAAATAAACATGCCACGTTTATTGGACAACTTGTGAACCAGACACCAGGGGTTTTAATGAATGACCTTGGTAATGAGCAGCACATGATGTCTATACGCCAACCCATGACAACCGCAGCTGTATATCAATATTTAGAAGATGGTCTTTCAATTCGTCCTGTAGGCGTGTTTAACCACAATGCCCTATACGAAATGAATATGGCTGGCGTGGACAATATTGAAATTTTGCGTGGACCTGCGAGTAGTGTTTATGGGAGCAATGCCATTGGCGGAACTATTAATTTTTTAACAAAGGCGCCAAGTACAACACCAACAGCTGATATTGGCCTGAGTGCGAGTAGCGAAGGTTATCGCCGTGTAGATGTAGGGGCATCTGATACTTTTGATACAAACAACGGAACACATGGTTTAAGAATTTCTGCCTATGCCAGTGATCGCGGTGATAGCTGGCAAGATCATGCCGAATCAGATAAACAAAGCGTTACCTTACGTCATGATTGGCAAATTTCAGACACAACTAAACTGAAAAACATTTTTAGTTATAACCACTTATATGCAGATATGACAGGTAGTTTAAATGCTGAAGATTATAGTCAACGCCCTGGCTATAGCTATCAGACATTTACCTACCGTGAAGTAGATGCAACTCGATTGTCTTCCCAGCTTAGCCATGACTGGAATGATCAGCAACAAAGCCAAATTACTTTATATTATCGAGACAATACAACTGAGCAAAACCCAAGCTATAACATAAAAACAGATAAGAAAGATGGAGTTGCAACAGGAACATACAGCGGACAAACAACATACAATAGTTTTCAGTCCTATGGGCTTAACTTACAGCATTCAGCAACGTTAGGCCAAGTTAAGTTAGTTGTCGGTGGCATGGCTGAGCATTCTCCGACCCAAGGTCGAACCAATGACATTGAAGTTTTTCGAGATCCAGTTACCCGTATTTATACCGGTTTTAAACAGCGAAAACTTTTACGTGATTTTGATGTCGATGTTGATAATGAAGCAATCTACGCCCAAGCTAACTGGCAAGCTCTACCTACTTTAAACTTAGTCGGCGGCGCTCGTTATGACTGGATTCGTTATGATTATCAAAATAATTTAACTCCATCTAATGTTACGGGCGCACCAGATGAAACGCGAAACTTTCATAAGGCCAGTCCGAAACTAGGTGCAATTTGGAACGTAACACCACAAATTGACTTCTATACAAACTGGTCACAAGGCTTTGTCCCACCAGAAGTTAGTAGCCTTTACGGCGCAAATTTAGTCACACCAAATTTGACTGAAGCAACTTTTACCAATATTGATGCAGGTATTCGCTTTAAAACATTGAATGATCGTTTGGACGGTGAAATTACGCTTTATCGTTTAAATGGTGAAGATGAAGTAATTAGTTATACCAAGCCAGATAATAGCCGTGAACCACGGAATGCGGGTAAAACTCGTCACGAAGGTATTGAAGTGGGTGCAACTTGGCAAATTTCCGATCAGCTTGACCAAAAACTGAAACTATCAGGTAGCTGGGCTCACCATCGTTATGAACAATTTCAGCCATCATCCACTATCGACTATAGTGGTAATGATATGCCAAGTGCCCCAAAAACTTTTGGTACGCTGGAATATCAAATTAAACCAATTCCCGAACTACTACTTTCAGCAGAAGTTGTCTATGTAGGTTCATATTGGATTAATGATGCTAATACACAAAAATATGACGGACACACAGTACTCAATCTTCGTGCGAGCTATCGTAAAAAAGCTTATGAGGTATATGGTCAGATTTTAAATGTGGCAGATACTCATTATGCTGAAAGTACTTCTTTTAGCAATAATGAAGTGAGCTATACGCCAGCTGCACCACGTACTTATTTATTAGGTCTACGCTATCACTTTGGTGATTAATCAACTTTAAGTTTGTGGTCATCAATTTGGCCACAAGCTTTTATCTAGCTATAAATAAAAATAACTCACCACAAAAGAAAAAAGCAGCACGGTTTCGCTAAGCTCCATCGCTGCCCCGACTGTATCACCTGTAATACCGCCAATTCTTTTAATAAAAAGATGTCTTAAATAAACCAGACTGATCAAAAAGCAAATAATGGCGATGAGTCCTTGCCATTCCCAATATAAAGCCAATAACAAAACTACAGCAGTTATTATCCATGACGCTTTTTTAGGGAAATGATCAGTCAATGAACGGCCTAAACCTTTTTCACGGACATATGGTGTGGTTAAAAACAAAATAGACGGCACAACACGTCCAAGTACGGGAACAAAGACTAAAAATAACGTTTGATGTTGTTCAATCAACACATAAATCAATACAAACTTGAGCAAACAAATAATAACTAAACTTAGCACGCCAATTGGACCACAACTTGGATCCTTCATGATTTGTAAAGTACGTAGTTTGTCTCCAAAACCGCCCACCCATGCATCTGCCGTATCTGCTAGCCCGTCTAGATGTAATCCCCCTGTCAGCCAAATCCATAAAGTCATTATGATAGCAGTAAGCAAAAGAACGGGTAATTTAACTAAAAGACACGAGATAAGAAAAAGAATGCCGCCAATAATCAGCCCAACCAGTGGATAGAACAAAATAGCTCGACCATTTTGTTGCGCCGTTGGCATTGTCTTTAGCTCAATAGGTAGAACAGTTAAAAATTGCAATGCAATCCAAAAAGGTGTCATATCCAAATCTCTAACTGATCTATATTTAAAAGCAAATTGGATTATGAAGAAATAAAAATGGGAATAGCAATCCCTATTCCCCTTAAAGACTCCAAAAACTGAAAATCTATTGCATTTGATAGCACTGTTTCAATTTAATGTAGTCGTAGTAAAAACTAGTTGGTGTATAACGTGCATAGTTACATGCAGATTTGAACAAAGTTTCTTTTTCGTTATAAAGCATTTTTACCAAAGTATTGCCTTGGCTATTTTGGTAAATATCCCATTGGACATTTGCCGCCATAGGTGAAACTACTTCACCACGCCATGCGCTAGTTGAGTAATTATAAGTCTGACGTAGTGGTAAAGGCTGCATCATATTATGTAAATCTAGGCTGGTTGCCAAAGGAATAATAATTTCAGCATGGGCAAACCGTACAACTGCTTTGTAAGGCTGAGCTTTATTCACCACGGCGTCAACTTGTTGGAACAGGTCCTGTTTAAGTCCTTGAGCAATTTCACTTGTGACTTGATTTGACTCAGTAAAACTTGGACCTTTTTCGTAAAAATCGTTTGCATCATTAAATTCAGCGTAGAATTTCGCAGCATCTAACGGCATATATTTATCAAAATCGATACCCTTTAACTCATCTTTCATGCCACCAGAAATTGAATAGAGCTCATAAACATAAGCCGCTGCATCAACTGCACTAGCAATCGTATTTTTCCCCTTACCTTTTTCTGTAATTTGCTCACCTTTTGGTGAAGTTACCGTAAAGGATCCGGTATTGCTAAAGCTATAACCTGTTGTACCCAGTTTTTTAATAAAGTCTGCTTTAAAAATCGGATTAAGTACAGTTTGGGCCGTTTTTTCAGCTGCTGTATTTTTTGATAACTCATCTAACTTTTGGGCTAAATCTTTATTATTTTCTTCAAAATCCTGATAGGCCTGACTAGCATCATAAATTTTTTGTTGACTAGCATTAAGTGGTTGAGTCAAGTCTTCATCTGCATTCAAACTATGAAAATAGAGTTTAAAACGATCAACACCACCATCTTCAATACTTGGAACGCTTGCACTCGATAAACTAGTATAAGACGTTGGTACAATTTTATCTTTAAGTTGCGATTGTTGTTGAATAAGTTCAGCCGTGAAGAATTTAGCACTATCTACTGCACGATCCACCCCAGAACTTTGTACCAATATAGATGCTTGCGAATTTAAAAGACTTGGCAAGCGTTGCAATAAACGATCTGCAATGCCGCGGTGTTCTAAAATACCAGTCATGGTTTCATTTCCATAACCGTACTGGCGGATTCCTTCCACACCATAGCCTAATAAAATATTGGCTTTCATCATTGCTTCTAAATCAACACCTAATTGTTCACCTAATGGTGTTAAGGCATTTTCTGCTTTTGCCTGTTTCCATAAATTATAAAGTGCCAAATCATATTTCAGACTTGAGAGACCTCTTGAACCGTGACGGGCCACTAACTCGGTAAAAACTGGCTGGAATCCAGTGGGTGCTTGTTCATAGTTTTTTATTTCTTGTTGTGGTTGGTAAGGCGTTTTAGTTTGATAATATTTTGATGCATTTGTGGATGGTGTCGTTTGATCATCATTATCGTTACACGCTACGAGTAATAATGATGCTGCAAGCACAGTCGTTTTAAATAAAATATTCATAAGTCAGATGAATGATTAATAAGAAATGCCAATAGCTTAATTTTTAGCAATGACAGTTCTATTACAAATACTCAAATATCTTTATAAAAATAATAACTTACATGTGTATAAAAATATAAAAGTGCTATCTCAACATAAAAGTTAATTGACCATCTGTTTCAGAAAAGTCGAATGAATATAATTTCCCAAGCTCTGCCGGCATTTTTAGCAAATCATCTAAAGGTTGTTGCGTGGCCAAACAAGCTAATAGCTTAATCACACCGCCGTGGGTAACAACCAATGCATGTTGCCAGTTTTGGTTTTGCATCTCTACAAGTAGTTCCTGAAAGCCTTTAAGCACCCTTGTTTGAAATTGCATTAATGTTTCTGCATGCGGTGGACAATATTGACTCGGTTTTTGCCAAAAATTTGCCAGTAATTCCGGTGAAGTTTCATAAATTTGCTGAGTTGAGACACCTTCCCACTCACCAAAATACATTTCTTTTAAGTCATGGTTTAAAAGTAAAGGTAGCTGAGTTGTCTTTGCAAGTTGCTCAGCAAAACAAGCACAACGTTTTAATGTTGAACTTATAATGACATCCCATGACTGATTTGCAACTTGCTCAATGGTTGACTGCATTTGCTGCCAACCTTTTGCCGTTAACTCATCATCCAAATGTCCACGTAAAGTATGGCTATATTGACTCTCGCCATGTCTGAGCAAATCAATTCTGAATTTACCCAATTTTATCCCCGCTTACAGCAGCTTGTGCAAAGGTAGCCATTTGGTTGTGTAACACACATGCCATTTTAACTAATGACAAAGCAGTACCTGCACCACTACCTTCACCTAAACGTAAATTCATTTTTAAAATCGGCTCTGCATTGAGTTCTTGTAAAATACGGCGATGACCGTATTCAGCCGATTGATGGCCAAATAACATCCAGTCACGTACTTTAGGATTCATTCGTACCGCGCACAAAGCAGCGACCGAACTAATAAAGCCATCCACAATAATAGGTAAGCCAATCTGCGCACATCGAATATAAGCACCTACAATTGCCGCAATTTCCAATCCACCAACTGCACACAATGTTTTGAACGCATCACCAGTAACATGTTTATGGTGAAGTTCGATTGCTTGTTCAATGACTTCAATTTTATGTCTTAACTGATCGGCACCAATTCCTGTCCCTACTCCAGTTAATTGCTCGGCAGTATCATTTAATAAAAGACATGCTAAGGCAGAAGCAGAACAGGTATTTCCAATTCCCATTTCACCAGCAATATAAATATCTGCGCCATTGGCTTTAGCCGTGTCTACACTATTTTTACCTAACTCTAAAGCAGCACGACATTCTTCAGCATTCATTGCGGCTTGTTTGGCAAAATTTGCTGTGCCAGCACGAATACAATGACGCTCAACACCTACGTATTCGTATGCTTCGCCCACTGTACCGCAATCAATCACTTGCAAATGAGCTTGATGATATTTGGCAATGACACTAATTGCTGCACCACCGGTCGTGAAGTTTTGCAGCATTTGACGGGTTACGGCTTGAGGATATGCAGAAATATTTTCTTCAACTACGCCATGATCGCCCGCAAAAATCGTGATCCATGGATGGTTAACATGTGGATGTGCATTTGACTGTAAACTGGCAAGTTTAACTGCTATCAGTTCTAAATCACCTAAGGCACCAGTAGGTTTTGTGAGTTGGAGTTGATGTTGCTCTGCTTGTTGTTTTGCGTCCAAATTTGGTTGCTGTACAGACTCTAACCACCAGTTCATTTTATTTCTCACCTTTTAAAATCATTGGAAAACCAGCCACACAAAACACAACCTTATCTGCAATTTGCCCTAGAGCTTGATGTAGTCTGCCTGCTTCATCGACAAATCGTCGACTTATCTCACCGAGTGGCACAACGCCTAAACCCGTTTCATTACTTACTAAAATAATTTCTGACTCAAGCGTAGGTAAAACTTTTAACAGCTGCTCACACTCAAGTTGTTGAACACTTTGATCATCTAACAGTAACAAATTGGTTAGCCAAAGCGTTAAACAATCCACCAAAATAATTTGATTAGGTCGATCAATTTTTTGTAGAGCATTTGCTAAATATAATGGTTCTTCAACCAAAGACCAGTGAGCAGGACGCTGATTTTGATGATGTTCAATTCGACTTTGCATTTCTGGGTCAAGCGCTTGCGCCGTAGCAACATAAGTCACAGCTAATTGTGTATTTATTGCTGTTTGTTCAGCCAGTCGGCTTTTGCCAGAACGGGCTCCACCCAAAATCAGTTGCAACATGAATCACCTAAAAACAAATGCTGAGATGGATATAACTTACCCTGTAAAGTTTGAGCCTGATAATAACCAAACGTTAAATGCTCGACTTTAAGATCAAATTCAGCGTGTTTGTATTGTACAGGTAATTGAGAAATTTTTCGTAAAATCAAATCACTACTATATTCTTTTTTATATAACCCCAAAGTAATATGCGGGCAATACTCTAAAGCGGCAATTTCATTAGAAACTAAACCTAACTTTTGGCGTATTTGAGATAAGATATTTTCGGTGTCTTGGATTTGAACAAATAAAGCGCTACTAAAGCTATCAACAGAACCAATTTTTAATTGAAATGAGGAAAAATTCTCTTTTCTTAAAATTTCCCTTTGCTGCTCCAACTCACTCAAACTAAAGTCATCACTATAGATTCTAGTTTCGTGGTTTAAAAATCCACATATAAACAGCGTGATATGATATTGACGGTTATTGGGTTCTAATAAAAATTCTGAAAAATGCGCGCGCAAGGCATCTAAATAATCAACTATTTTTTGATCATTAATTTCTAAATACCATAAAGCATAATTTTGGCGCCCAAGATGCCATTCGGGATAATCCCGTATAGATGTTGGCACCATGAACGTCGAAGGTTTTAGCAGCACAGCTTTAATTCAAAATTATTCAATTTTCGTATTAAAGCATGTTTGCCTTTCAGTTGTAGAACATTAATTATTTAAACGAACTTAAGCATACTGAGTACGCGTACTTTTGGAGTTGGTAATATTCATGTTTAAAGGCTGTTTGCCTTGTTCAGAAAATAAATATTGAACTAATTGCGTTAACTCAACTTCAAGTTGTCTTTTCTGGGTAGTATTCATATGCATTTTTTGAATTTGCTGCTGTAAATGTTTAATCGCATCAGCCTCTTCAATTTCTAAATATTGAATTGCATAGGCATACCCTAGTGCAGCACCTTTTAATAGGTTTTTATAAGGCAAATCATGACCTATATTTACCTCAATTGACGCAATTACTCTTTCATTATGAGTTAATTTGCGAATTGGATCTCTTGCCACACGCTGACATGGGTCTTTAAAAGCATATTCACATGAGTCTAGAAAACTTTGTGCCATGCGATCCAAATCTTTTGCATAGTTAGGTAATACTATTGCAAGCCCTTGCTTTACTTCTCTAATTAAGTTTTCTGCAAAGGCTTTAACTGAATGATCACCCATGGCAACACCAATAGATTCATAACCTAGTAAAGATGCGTACCAAGCAAGCATGGCATGCACGCCATTCCATAGTCGGTTTTTGATTAATTGTATATCTGTAATCTGATTAACCAAGACAACTTGACGTAACTTTTCGAGTAAAGGACTGCCTTTTTCTACATAAATTGGCATATCCGTTTCGCTATGAAACAGAATGAGGTCCATGCTTTGTAATATATGACCTGGCTGGAAATTACGGCGCATGTTATCAACATATAAAGATGCCTGATTTTGCTGATCTTCAGTCAGTTTATTGCAATCTTCAATTTCGACTTGTTCTTCATGCTCGACATCAGATAAATGCTGTTCAAGAAAGTGATGCTTAATGCGAAGTTGGCGATATAAATTTTGATTAGATAGTTTCGAAACCATACGGTTTACAACGGTGTCGCAAAAGTAATGTTCTTTTAAAATATGCTCAGTTACGTCTTCATCATTGGTTAACTCTAGTAGAGCTTCTCTAAGATGCTTCATAACCAAATATTTCGCACCGACTTTATTTAAAATAATTAGAAAAGTTAGCGGTTGAATACATGTTTCAAGGGGCGAGTTAAAACGTGCATATAATCCTTTTGCAATTATTTTTGACTCAGCCTCTATAGCTTGCTCAGGTAAGCAAAGTGCAATCAAACTTGAATGTGTATACATTTCTAACATTTGTTGTTCATTGTCAGAATCAACAATGGTCATATTCTCAATACGTTCATCATAAGAAAATTGACCATAGCGAATACTATAAGTTCCAAATGCATTCACAGCCTCTCGAAAAAGACTATTACGTGTTGAAGCAATAATTCTCTTTGGTTTTGTGTACCCATCCCAATGTGACAAGATTTGCGCTATATAACCACCACCAATAGCCCCGAAACCATGTATTCCAACCGTCAGTTGATTTAGGCTTTGTGGAAAAGGTTCCTGCATTTCTGGCAAATCCATAACAGGAATAAATTGATCGAGATCGGTTAAAAAGTCATACATCTGATCATAATAAAAATGTGCTTTTTCCAGCATTTCATCATTTGGTTCTTTAATATCTTTTAATAAAATCGTCAAACCTTTTGAAGTGTGAGCCGAAGTTAAACCATTTTCAGAATCTTCAAACATAAGACACTGGTTAGCATCCAAGTGAAGTTGACTAGCAGCTTTTAAAAAGATTTCAGGATGCGGCTTTCCTTGTTCGACTTCATCACCACAGGTAATCACATCAAAAAATTTATAAACATTCGCATTAATTAAATATTCTTCGGCAATTGCTCTACGGCTTGAAGTCGCAACAGCCATTCTTAAGCCAGATTTTCGTAAACGTTCTAAAACTTGAACTAAACCTTTTTTAATCGGTACGCCGTGTTTTCGAATATATTCGAGTTCCATCTCATCGGCTCTTTTTCGTATTTCTTTATAGGGAACATTTACCCCATATAACCGTTGAGCCAATTGTTCAGCAGTAGTTGCACTTAAACCTAAACATTGCATTAAATATTCGTGTGAAAACTCCTGTCCAATGAGTTCTTGAGATGCTTGTTGCAATGTTTGAAACCGCAACCTCTCAGTATCAAACATTGTCCCATCCATATCAAAAATTGCTCCATGAACAGGTTTTCCATGAAAAATAAGCACGCTTTTACCTCTTTTTTGATCATGTTTTATTCAGGGTATACAAAAAATTGGTTAAAAAGGCAGGATATTAATAAATGAAACATTAGTGGTTATTTTTTAATCAAAAATATAAGAGATCTGTTACTGAGTAGCGTTAATATTCTAAAAAGGTTGAACAATATGAATAAGTATGAAGCTAAGTGTAAATGCAAGAGCGGCAAGCCATCCTCGCTTGCCGCTCTTGGTTTATTCTTTTTGTTGCGCTGATAGTATTTATTTTTCTTAGTTCCATTTACCGCTACTTGCACCCGCATATTTTTATAATGTCACGCAGGTGTCACATACCAGAAATCAACTCACCTTTTGCTATTTTCATTGTTGGTGCTTCTGGTATAACTCTAAAATTCATAAGAAAATGAGCATGAACTAATAGCATATAAGATTGATATTACAACCAATGTCTTTGCTCCTTATTAGAAAATAGCTATATCGCCATTAATAATAATGATAATCATTTTCATTTGACAGTTCAAGCTTTTTCTTCATTATTTGTGCTTCTCTCTTTTAAAAAAAGATCTGCATAAAGTATTTTCTCAATATAGATAGAGAATCATGGTTAGTTCTTAAATTAAGTTTTTAAGTCATTATTATTGATCAAGTACATCAACAAATTGAGCATTTAAAAGCTGAGCTAAATCTTTGGGATTTAAACCAATATCCAGCCCTCTTTTTCCCCCACTCACATAAATTTTGTTAAAGTTTTGAGCTGATGCATCAATGACCGTTTTTAATCGTTTCTTTTGGCCTAAAGGACTAATCCCACCTACTAAATATCCTGTTAAACGTTCGGCATCTTTAGGATTAGCCATCTGTAATTTCTTACATCCAAACGCCGTAGCAACTTTTTTTAAATTTAATTGATGATTAACTGGTAAGACAGCAACGAAATAATTTTTATCATCACTTACCATTAGAGTTTTAAATACTTCGTTTACATCTAAATCTAATTTTTCGGCTGCTTCTAATCCAAAACTTTTGGCATTTGAATCATGTTCATATTCATGAATAGAAAATTCGATTTTATTACTTTTTAACAATCTACATGCAGGAGTCATGATAAGTGGTGTTATAGATGAAATTGTTTCGATTATAGTTTTTTTAGAAAAATTATTAAATTTGCTTAGGCTATTTACAAGAGTTACATAAAAATTCAAACAGCAACTGAAGAAAAAATAATCTCAACTTGATATTCGTTGCTCGACTCCATATATTTTATTTAGATTTGAAGTCTGAGCTGACAATTTTATGAGTTATAAACACAACAATCTGATGGCGATGCGTCACCGTTTTTGGGATGAATCTTCAGATTCTGTATTAAATGAAAAGCAATTTTTGCAGCAGACGTTAATTGAACAAGGTATTTTTAATAATGCAACTCTTGATGATGTTAAGTACTTCTTTTACACCCTTCCTAGCATCATTATAGTAAAAGCTCATGCACTTGGTTTTATGCATGATTCAGTCAAACAGATGTTATTGCAACATATTCAGACGAATCGCCTGCATTTGATGCAGAAATCTGAATTAAAGATTCAATTTAAAATGTAATCCATTTTGTTATCAAAGATCTGTTTTATCTTAGTTTTACTCATCTGAATTGTTTTAATTTCTTAAATTTTCAAATTACTTAGGCTATTTAAGAATTATTGGAATAAAGATGACCATTTCGGCCTATCATTCAGTCTGAGAGAACTATTTTAATACGCTCAAAACATGTAATATTCGTTACAATTTTAGATCACCAGCGTTTGGCTGCATGATGCGCATAGGATTCTATTTTCATGTCAAATCAGAAAGATAAGCTTAAGAGTTTAAAAACTTCTTCCATGGATCGACGCTTATCAATCGCGAAAGCTTCTTTACTTGCAGGAACACGTTGGGCAACTGCAAGTGCCTCTTCTTTATTTTCTAATGAAGAAGAAAAAGAAAAGAAACGCAAAAAAGCGATGAGCGAACAAGCTAACTATCTGGTTTCTGAAATAGGTAAACTTAAGGGTTCTATTGTTAAAATTGGCCAAATGATGGCTCTTTATGGTGAACACTTTTTACCAGAAGAGATTACACAAGCATTAAATACCCTAAATAACCAAACCGTTGCCTTAGATTGGCCTGCAATTAAGCCACATTTACAAGAGCAATTGGGTGCTAAATTAAATGATTTAACGATTGATCATGAACCAATTGGTACTGCATCTCTCGCACAAGTACATCGTGCAACACGTAAATCAGACGGCTTAGAGTTAGTTTTAAAAATCCAATATCCTGGCGTTGCAAATGCAATTGATTCAGATATGAGCTTGTTTAAAAACATGCTTAAACTGACACGTATGGTGCCACAAACCCGTGAATTTGATCAATGGTTTGATGAAGTACGTGAAATGATGCATCGCGAAGTTGACTATGATGTTGAAGCTGCCACTACCCGTCGCTTCGGTGAACGCTTAAAAGATGACGAGCGTTATATTGTTCCGACAATTGTAGATGAATACTGCACCAATCAAGTACTTTGCATGACTTTCGAACGCGGTGTTCCAATCAATAGCCCTGTGATGTTGTCTTTGCCTCAAGAACGTCGTAATCAGCTCGGCGAAGCTTCACTTGAAATTGCAGTTCGTGAAATTTTTGAATGGGGTGAAATGCAGACTGACCCTAACTTTGGTAATTACCTTGTTCGTCTAGGCAATGGCCAAGACGTTCAAGACAAAATTGTGTTATTAGATTTTGGTGCTATCCGTCAGTTTGATGAACACCTGTTAGCAGTTGCACGTCAACTCATTCAAGCCGGTTATCAGCATGATAAAAATGCGATGGTGCAAGCCATGACTGGATATGAATTTTTTGATGCAATGCCTGAAAGTATTAAACCCGGCATGGCCGATGTGTTTTTAATCGCGACAGAAGCATTTAGTACCCCTGCAAATAATCCAGATATGCCCGCTGGCCTTATGGATGAACATGAACGTTATGACTGGAAGAAAAGTCAGTTACATAGCCGTGTTATGCAGCAAGCAAGTAAATCAATGGCGTCACGTTATTTCTCAGTTCCTCCAAAAGAATTTATGTTTATTAGCCGTAAGTTTATTGGAGCGTATACGTTTATGACAGTTATTGATGCAAAAACAAATGTGCGACGTATGATTCGTAACTTTGCTTAATTTAATAAAGGACTAGAATGATTCAATGTCATTCTAGTCAATACCTCTCAATCCACCCAATAATTAAATAATTTTAAATAAATAAAATCAAAAACTTATCATTTCATTATTTTCTATTTGCCATTTGTCTACTCATTTTTTGAATGTCAGTAACGACATAGTTTTTTAATATGAGGCGTGTCAGCATAAAACAATAACAACGTGTTAGGACACCATAATCATGACAAGTATGATCAATAAAGCTCAGGGTTTGGGTTTATCGCTGATCACCAGATTGGCTGGAAGCGATGTACTTGATCAACTCAAGTTGCGTAAATTTGTTGAAAAATCTCTTTATCAAGGTTCAAAAGCTGGTTTTAAAGCATTAAGCCAGACTCAAAAAGCATTTAAACCAAAACAAATCTCCCAACAGCGATTACCTCGCCAACAAAAAAATCTATTTGATTTAAGCCTAACTGAAGAACAACAAATGACCTCTGATGCAATGTCTCAATTTGCTCAAGAGGTTCTATTAGGATTAGCACATGAAGCTGACCAGAATGCTCAGTTTCCTGAAAGTCTTTGGCAATATGTTGAAGATTTAGGTCTTAACTACTATGCACTTCCAGAGGCATTAGGCGGTGTCGCGACCGAACAAAATATTGTAAGTAATCTATTAATAGCTGAAAAACTAGCTGAAGGTGATTTTAGCCTCACAGCAGGATTACTCAGTACATTTAGCGTTATCAATGCAATCACACGTTGGGGTTCTGCTGAAGTTCAGTCAATGTACCTACCCTGTTTTGCAGAAGACTCAGACATTACAGCAACCTTTGCAGTTCAAGAAGCAACTCCGGCATTTAATCCTTATGCTTTAAAAACAAAAGCATCACTTGAAAATGATCAGTTTTTTATTAATGGCGAAAAAACATTAGTAATTTTAGGTGATTTAGCTGATGTATTTTTAGTAAGTGCAGACTTTAACGGCAAGCCAGACGTATTTGTCGTGCAATGCGGTGACACAATTTCAATTAAAAATACTCCAGCCATGGGCCTTAAAGCCACAGAAACAGCAACTCTTCGCTTTAATCACACACCTGCTCTACGCTTAGGTGCAATAGATTTTGATTACACTGCTTTTTTAGATTTGGGTAACTTAATGTGGTGTGCAATGGCTGTAGGTACATGTGAAGCTGTTAAAGCTTATTGTATTAAATATGCCAATGAACGAACTGCTTTCGGTGAACCAATTTCTCATCGCCAAAGTGTCGCTTTCATGATTGCAGATATGGCTATCGAAATTGATGCGATGCGTATGTTGATTTTAAATGCGGCAAGTCTTGCAGAGTCAGGCAAGCCATTTCACCGCGAAGCTTATCTAGCCCAACTACTCTGTGCTGAAAAATCCATGAAAATCGGTACAGATGGTGTGCAAATTCTTGGTGGACATGGTTTCACAAAAGAACATCCAGTTGAACGCTGGTACCGTGATCTACGCGCTACTGCAATTTTACAATCTGGCTTACATGCTTAAATGATCAATCAGAGGATACTTTAATGAATTTACAAAATCCTAAAAAATTCAAAATGATGATTGATCAAGCACATGATGTTGCGATCAATGTTTTACGCCCCATTTCTCGTAAATATGATAAGGCTGAGCATGCGTATCCCAAAGAGCTGGATATGCTCGCTTCACTCATTGATGGTATGAATGAAGGTGGCGAAGGTATTAATGCTGGAGCTGCAGGTGCTGGAAAGCGCGGTGATACAGACAGTGAGGGTGTTCGTAACGGAACCAACATGTCGACCGCTCTTGGTATTATTGAGATGTGTTATGGCGATACAGGCTTATTGCTGAGTATGCCACGTCAGGGGCTTGGGAACTCAGCAATTGCTGCTGTCGCAAATGATGAGCAATTAGAGCGGTTCAACGGAACATGGGCAGCAATGGCAATTACTGAGCCAGGATGTGGCTCTGACTCTGCTGCTATCCGCACCACTGCAACAAAAGATGGCAATGACTATATTTTAAATGGTGAAAAGATTTTTGTGACCTCTGGCGAACGTGCAGATTCTGTCGTCGTTTGGGCCACGCTTGATCGCAAACTTGGACGTGCAGCTATTAAGTCATTTGTGGTACCCAAAGGTACACCGGGAATGAAGGTTGAACGTCTCGAACATAAATTAGGAATTAAAGCTTCAGATACGGCAGTGATTAGTTTTATTGATTGCCGTGTGCCAGCCGAAAACCTTTTAGGTAATGCCGAAGTAGATGTCGCTAAAGGTTTTGCTGGAGTAATGGAAACTTTTGACAATACTCGCCCCTTAGTTGCAGCAATGGCGATCGGTTGTGCCAAAGCTTCACTAGAACGTATTAAAGAGATTTTTAAAGATCAACTCGATCCTAATTACTCTACCCCCTACCTACATGCTTCTAACCTTGCAGCTCAAATCTACCGTATGGAAGCTGAGTGGGAAGCCGCTCGCCTACTCATGTTAAAAGCAACGTGGATGGCAGATAACAAAAAACCAAACTCTAAGGAAGCTTCTATTGCAAAAGCAAAAGCAGGTCGTGTGGGTAATGAGATCACTTTAAAATGTGTCGAATTGGCAGCAAGTGTTGGCTATAACGAAGATGAGTTACTTGAAAAATGGGCACGTGATTCGAAGATTCTCGATATCTTTGAAGGTACTCAGCAAATCCAGCAATTAATCATTGCCCGCCGAGAACTGGGTAAATCCTCTAGCGAACTAAAATAATAATTAAGGGAAATTTCCCCTTCTTTTATTAGTTTTTATGTAAAAACTTAAAAGCCCTCTAGCGATTAAACTAGAGGGCTTCGTATTTCAGGAATTAAATTTTTTATTTATTCGGTAGTTGTACTGTCTAACGCTTTATCAACTACACCAAATTTCTTAAAGATTTTTGCACGTCGTTTTGACGAAATATTTGCTTTGTTTAAATCACCTTTATAATGATCAAAAACTCGCTTATCCATTATTTTAAACCATAATGAAGGGATTAATGCTGGTAATAACATACTGGCATAACCGCTTGGTAGCTCTGGTGCCTCATCAAAATGACGCAATGCTTGGAATGGACGAGTCGGATAAGCATGATGGTCTGAATGACGCTGCAATTGGTACAAGAATAAGTTTGTTACTACGTTATTATTGTTCCAGCTATGCTCTGGCATTGTACGTTCATATTGACCATTTTCTTTTTTCTGACGTAATAAACCATAATGCTCAATATAGTTAATAATTTCAAAAAGACTAATGCCATAAAATGCTTGTGTCGCTAAATATGGAATTGTACTTTTACCAAAAATTCCAACCATAGAACCATGAAAAGCAGCAGTCATTCCCCAACCTTGTAATAGTTCATTATCTGAAGACCAGAACTCTTTACCTTTACGTTTTAAACGATTTTTTTCAATTTCAATTGCAGACTTAAAAGAACCAATAACAGTACGTGGCCAGAACTCATAGAATGTTTCACCCATACGTGATGAAGCTGGATCTTCTGGTGTTGCTGCACGCTTATGATGACCGTAAGGATGCTCAATACGGAAATGATTATAGCCAGTTGGAACTAAAGCAAGATGAGACAGAATATGGTCTATACGATCATGCTTATGACTTAACTCATGGGCTGTATTAATCGCAATACCATTGATTGCACCCATTGAGATACCAAGTAAAATCTTATCAATAAAAGATGTTGTTTTACGACTTGTTAAATAACATGCATAAACATTTGCAGCATACTGTAGAGGAATAAAGCTCTTCACAAGACGTGAGTAATATGGGTCTTTTTCTAAAAGCTTAATTTCTTCATCTGTCGGATTTCGAGCATCTTTCCCAATAATAGTATCAATTGCAGGAATCACGACATGTAATAAAAGTGGACCACCTAATGCGAAGACTTTCTTCAAAGGGCGTGGACCAAACTGATAACCAGCTAAAATAGCTAAACCGATAGCAGGTAAAGCAGGACTAATCATCCATAAAAAGCGTTTGCGATCTATTTCACGCATAGACGCAGGCACTGGCATAAGTTCTTGATGAACATTTACTGGTGCATTCATAGCTATATTTCCTTTTTCTATATGTCTATATAGTTAAAGAAATAGTGTTTAGTTAACAGTAGTAACCGTCCAAAAAACCTATGTTAAAGTCTTTGGCATTTTCTTCCACTTTTCTGTCCTAAAAACACATGTTGATCTATTCTTATAGCTCACTATAATTTTATTAAAATAATGATTGATCATTTAAATATGGATGCACTAAGTAAATTTTTTGATGATATTCACCTGAATAAGTCTGAATACATCTATTTAAAAGCGCAAGGAGAATGGGCTTTTAAAACACAAGATCAATCTGCTTTACTTGCTTATATTGTTTTAACTGGTTCAGTATATATTCAACTTAACACTTCAGAAAAAATAACTGCGACTGCTGGCGATATTATTTTGATTCCTTCGGGGAAAGCACATAGTGCGACTGACTCAAAATCAACAGCGAGTAAGTTGGTAGATTCTTTAGATATAACGTCGCTTTTTAATGGTCATAGACAGGATGCCATCGAATTTGGTACTTCATCTCCAGATAATACATTATTGCTATCTTTACGCTGCCAAATCGATACTCATATGGCTGGGCCACTCATTAATGCCTTGCCGTCCATCATGCATATTCAGCATGAAAATCAAACTACCCCACCTGAATGGCTACAAATTGGACTTTATTTTCTAGCAATTGAAACTCAAAAAATCAGGCCAGGTCACGACAAAATTATTGATCACTTAGTCAGTATTTTGCTCATCGAATGCATTCGTGATCATATTCAACAAATGACAGATCAACAAAACTGGTTAAGTGCTTTAACTCATCCCGAACTAAGCAATGCGCTATCTGCTATTCATAGCCAGCCAGAAGTCACATGGACAGTTGAATCTTTAGCTGAACAATGCTGTATGTCACGTTCTAAATTTGCAAACTTATTTAGCAGTATTATTGGTGAGCCCCCCCTAACTTATTTACAGCATTACCGTTTCCGTTTAGCCAGTCAGTATTTACGCACAAGTAACTTATCAATTCAGCAAATATCAAATAAGGTTGGCTATTCATCCGAAACAGCATTTAGTCAGGCATTTAAACGAATTTTTGATTTATCTCCTAAACAATATAGACAGCAATATATTGGGCACAGCTTAGATTAACTGCCAATAAAAAAAGCGCCGAGGCGCTTTTTTTATTGAATCAAATTATTATTTAATTTTCGCATGTGATTTTAAATATTGACTGTAATCTTCCAATATTTGTTGACCACGTGACTGACGATAAAGTTGCTTTAATTGCTGTAACTGATCAGCAGGAATAGCATTAGCAGCAGATGAATTTACATTTGAAACCGCAACAACAACTAGCTCATTTGGTAAATTTGCAGTTGTAACAGACCACATACCAGGCTTAGGTGTAGCTGCACTAAATGCCGCGCGCTCAATTTCACGCTTTAATCCTTGTGAACGACTAAATACGCCAGCCGATTCAAATGCTACTTTATTTTTAGCAACTACTTGATCTGCTGGTTGAGTTTTAAATTCAGCTAGCATTGTAGCAATTTTAGCTTGAACAGCTTTACGCGCTTTTTCATCGATAACTTTTGCTTTTGCTTCATTCATCGCCTGTGCTAAAGGTTTTACACCAGCAGCATGATAATCACGTACTTTAACCCATACCGTATCACCATTCGCTAACTGAATATTAGATGATGCATTACGATCACCATTTTTCACGTCATCATTAAACAATTTAATTTTAACGTTTGGATCGCTTAAATATGGATTTTGTGTAGCTAAAGTTACGCCATTTAATGATTCAACTTTTGTACCTTTTACTTCTTGTACAACAGCTTCTAAAGAGTCATTACCAACAATCGTTTCATTTAAACTGTTTACGGTATCTGAATAAACAGTCGCAACTTTATTCTTTTCAACCTCAGCAGTTAAACGCGCCTTTTCAGCTTCAAATGAAGGGATTTGATTAGCTTGAGTTTCTGCCTCAATAATATGATAACCATATTGAGTTTTTACTGGTTGAGAAATCTGTCCATTTTTCAGGCTCACTACAGTTTTATCAAATGCATCGGAAAAAACACCTGGTGCATATGCTTCAACTAAACCACCTTTTGCTTTCGAACTTGGATCTTCAGAGAACTGAGATGCAGCTTGTGCAAATGTCAGACCGCCTTGAATTTTCGCATATACTTCTTTAGCAAGTTTTTGAGCTGCGGCATCATCACGAGCATCTGTAGTAATTAAAATATGCTTCACAGTACGTTTAGCATCTTTTTTCTGAGTTTCAACAAACTTGCTATACGCTTGTTGAAGTTCAGCTTCAGTTGCAGGAGCTGGTTTAGCCATTAGTGATGGCGACACAACCACATAATCCACATCAACAGAAGATTGTTGTTTAAACTCATTTTGGTGTTTGTTGTAATAATCTGTAGCTTCTTGATTAGAGGCAGTTAAACCAGTTTTATAACCATCTAATTTTATACTAGCCAAATGTAATGTACGTTGTTCAGTTTGCAAATTCGCAATTTGCATTAAATCAACTTTACTTACTAAAGAGTAATCAGAAAAAGTTGACGTTAGCATTTTTAAAGCATGATCTTGACGAAGACTAGCAATTAAGCCCTGACTTGTCATACCAATAGAACGTAAGTAATTTTCATAGAGTTTTTGCGAGAACTGTCCATTCTCTTGCAAACTAGGCTGTTGAGCTAACATTTGCTCAATTTGAGTATCACTAAGTGAGATACCTAATTTTTCAGCTTGTTGAATTAGTAAATTACGTGACACTAAAATATCGAGTGCCTTAGCCTGAATAACAGGCAAATTAAGTAAACTCTCATCGCCTTTAACAGCAGCTAAATATTGTTCTTTGTAAGACTGAGTTAAAGTTTCAAGGTCTTTTTTAGATATTTCTTGACCATTTACTGTTTTTGCAACATCAGCCTTGTTTCCCCTATTAAAATATCCTTCAATACCTACAAGTGCTAAAGGGGTCAAAAACAAAATTAGAAGGACTTTGCCGAGCCAACCCTTAATGACTGTACGAAACGATTCCATAAGTATTCCAATATTTTATTTCGAGGAGAATTTTAACTGAAAAACCACAATCAATGAATGAGCAATATTGGTCAATTCAGATTTTTAATAAAAAACGCGCCTATATTGGCGCGTTTAATCATCTTAAAAGATTAAGCTACTGAATCTTTAAGACCTTTACCAGCTTTGAAGCTAGGTACTTTTGTTGCTTTAATTTGAAGCTCTTCACCAGTTTTAGGGTTACGACCAGTGCGTGCAGCACGTTCTTTAACACTGAAAGTACCAAAACCAACTAAAGTTACTGTGTCACCTTTTTTAAGTGCTTCAGTAATTGACGCAATTGTCGCATCGAGTGCCTTGCCTGCATCAGTCTTAGATACTCCCCCTTTTTCAGCAATTGCATCGATTAATTCTGATTTATTCATGAATAAAACATCCTCTTAATATCGTTTGTTTAAGGTCCAAGGCTATAGTTTAAAAGGCCATGACGCCTTTATAGCAATGCTTTGG
Source organism: Acinetobacter sp. ACIN00229 (assembly GCF_016106645.1). Lineage (NCBI taxonomy): Bacteria > Pseudomonadati > Pseudomonadota > Gammaproteobacteria > Moraxellales > Moraxellaceae > Acinetobacter > Acinetobacter sp. ACIN00229. The sequence continues at coordinate 108,375 of NZ_JADWOM010000011.1, read as the reverse complement.
GGGGAAACGCAATACTAGAGCAGGGCTTTTAGCGAAAATAAATGCTAAAAAACTGTTATATATTTGCTAAATCCCAACATTTTTTACTTTTTATTCAATTTTTCTTTCAATTGCTGGTTTTCTTCTATTAAAGCATCCACCTTAATATGAAGCTGTACTAAGAGCTGTTCAATGTGCTGTAAATCCTTCGGAGTGACCAATCCAATCCGGTTTAAAGAATGGTTCACACTGGTATCAAGAATTTTCTCTACTTTATCTTTTGTTTCAGATACAGATTCTTTTGCTTTTTCTGTGACTTTGCCTACAGTGTTATCTGCTAAGTCTCCAGTTTTTGACTCTAGTTCTTCACCAACTTTGACTAAGGAATCAAAGAGTTTGTTGCCCTCTTCTTCTGCGCGTGAAAAAGCTCCTAGTCCAGCTAGCCAAATTTGCTTAGTATATTTTCTAAAATCCAGAGCTGATTTTCTTGAACTTCTTGATTTTAATTTATTTTTTTCTTCTGACTCTTCTGCCTGCGTATCTATATTTGCATTATCCATTAATCTAAACTCCTAATCAGATGAGAGAGATGATGACTGATTTGACCACAAAATATTTCTATAATATCAAAGTAAAGACTTGATCCATTTACAAAACTGTTCTACAAAGCAATTAAGTCATGTAAATATATTTAACACGACATTGTGTTAAGTTTGGGATAGGATGTCTCATTCTTCGGTTAACTGCTATTTGTAAGGATAAACTTTTATGAGTGAAACGCAACAAAGACAAAAACATCCCCGTCTGTTGCTGAATATCGTTCTAATTATTTTAGAAACTTTCTTTTCATTTATTCTTACCCACGATGGTGTTCTTCGCTTGCAAGCGAAAAAGTTTATTTCAAACAAAACGACTATTCGTATCAATAGCTATCTACCTTTTTTTGACTTTTATGTTCAATTTACAGAAAAGGGTTTGTTGTTCGATATCCATTCTTTTGACCGACGTATTGATCTTGAAATCAATAGTACACTTATCGATTTAATTAAGATTTTCGCTTTTTCAAACCAGCGCAGTCTTAAAAATATGCGTATTGATGGGGATGAAGAAACTAAAAAAGAGTTATTAGACTTAATTTCACACCTTACTCTGCCTAAACTTCTAGCAGATTGGAAGCAATGGTTTAATACACCTGATGATGAGGCTGAAGCCCTTGCTTCACGCAAAAGAATTGCCCCTTTGCTTGAAAAAATTGATCAACAACGATCAGAAATCAATTCACTTCATGTGGAAATTAAACAATATCAAAATCGAATTACTCGCTTACAGCAGCGTCAACGGAATATTAACTTCTCCTTTGGTATAATTAGCCTGATATTTATTGTTTATTTCATATATAATTTGTGGGTTGCTTAAATTATTTTTCCATTTTGTTCCTGCACTTGAATTAAAAATAAAAAAACTTGACTATTTTAGTCGGGATTCATAAAATCCTATTATCTAGTCTTAACATGTGTATCGAATCATGCGCCTTACAACTCGCGGTCGCTACGCAGTGACTGCTCTACTTGATTTAGCTTTGCAGCCAACTGAACAAACGATCACGCTCGCCGAAATTGCAGCTCGCCAATCCATTTCAGTTGCTTATTTAGAACAGTTATTCGCAAAACTTAAGCGTCATGGGTTAGTTTCTAGTGTTCGTGGTGCAAATGGTGGTTATCATTTGGCTCGAAATGCTGATGAAATTACTGTGTTAGAAATTATTGAAGCTGTAAATGAAACTGTTGATGCAACTCGTTGCGACCATAAAGGTAACTGCCAAAATGGTGCAATGTGTCTCACACACGATTTATGGCAAGAACTCTCTCATCATATTGCCGACTATTTAGCAAAAATCTCTCTTGCCGACCTCATTAGCCGAGACAACGTTCAAACTGTTGCATTACGCCAAAATGTGACTGGCATAGATTCAGCTCTTTTATCGGGTACAGGTATTTGATATGAAACGTCCAATTTATCTTGATTACGCAGCAACCACTCCAGTAGATCCGCAAGTTGCAGAACGTATGATGGAGTGTTTAACTTTCGACGGTACCTTTGGTAATGCTGCATCTCGTTCCCACGCTTATGGCTGGCAGGCAGAAGAGAAAGTTGAATATGCACGTGAGCAAGTTGCAAATTTAATTAAAGCTGATCCACGTGAAATCGTTTGGACTTCTGGTGCAACTGAATCAGATAACCTTGCTCTAAAAGGTGTAGCACAATTTTATGCATCTAAAGGCAAGCATATCATTACAAGTAAAATTGAACACAAAGCTGTTCTAGATCCTTGTCGTGAATTAGAAGACCAAGGTTTTGAAATTACTTATTTAGAACCAGAACCACAAACTGGTTTAATTACACCTGAAATGGTAAAAGCTGCCCTTCGTCCTGATACTGTTCTTGTTTCTCTTATGATGGTAAACAACGAAATCGGTACAGTTACAGATGTAGCAGCAATTGGTGAATTAACACGTGCCAATAAAACCTTCTTTCATGTAGATGCTGCTCAAGCTGCTGGTAAAGTTGAAATTGACCTATCTACTATGAAAATTGACCTAATGAGTTTCTCAGCTCATAAAATTTATGGTCCAAAAGGTATCGGTGCATTATATGTACGTCGTAGTCCACGTGTTCGTTTAAAAGCACAAATTCATGGCGGTGGTCATGAGCGTGGTATGCGTTCTGGTACTTTGGCGACTCATCAAATTGTAGGTATGGGTGAAGCTTTTGAAATTGCTGGCAAAAGAATGCAAGCAGAACAAGAGCGTATTCGCAAGCTTCGCGACAAGCTTTGGAATGGTTTACAAGATCTTGAACAAGTTTTCTTAAATGGCCATCCAACTCAAAACGTTGCTAACTATTTAAATGTCAGCTTTAACTTTGTTGAAGGTGAATCTTTAATGATGTCGCTCAAAGATGCTGCTGTATCAAGTGGTTCTGCTTGTACTTCTGCAACTTTAGAGCCTTCATACGTTCTTCGCGCATTAGGTTTATCTGATGAGCTAGCACACAGCTCTATCCGCTTCAGTTTTGGTAAATACACAACTGAAGAAGATATTGACCATGTGCTTACAATTACCAAAGCCGCTGTTGAGAAATTACGTGAACTTTCTCCGCTTTGGGATATGTACAAAGAAGGTATCGATCTTTCTACAGTTGAATGGGCTGAACACTAATTCATTGAAATTAGTGTTTTTACCCTCATATTAATATTAGGCTGACCCCGAGGTTTGGAGAAGCGAAATGGCTTATAGCGAAAAGGTAATTGATCATTACGAAAACCCTCGTAATGTTGGTGTTTTAGACAAAAACTCTGAAAATGTAGGTACAGGCATGGTGGGTGCACCAGCATGTGGCGACGTGATGCGATTACAAATTCAAGTAAACGATAGCGGTGTGATTGAAGAAGCACGCTTTAAAACTTATGGCTGTGGTTCAGCAATTGCTTCTAGCTCACTTGTAACTGAGTGGTTAAAAGGCAAAACTCTTGATGAAGCTCAAGCAATCAAGAATATTGATATCGCAACTGAGCTTGCTCTTCCACCAGTAAAAGTTCACTGCTCTGTACTAGCTGAAGATGCGATTAAAGCTGCGATTGAAGATTACCGCACTAAAAAATCAAAAGCTTAATTTGTTATTACTGTAAACGTTGGAGTTTTCATGATTCATTTAACTGAAAATGCTGCGACTCATATTAGCAATTACCTCAAAAACCGAGGTAAGGGTGAAGGCATTCGCGTGGGTGTGAAAACTTCTGGCTGTTCTGGGTTGGCTTACGTTCTTGAATTTGTTGATTCTGTCGATGAACATGACGAAGTTTTCGAACAATTTGGCGTTAAGGTATTTGTAGATCCAAAAAGTCATGTCTATTTAGAAGGCTTAGAAATGGACTACGTCAAAAATGGCCTTAATGAAGGGTTCGAATTTAACAACCCCAATAAAAAAGGTGAATGTGGTTGTGGTGAGTCTTTCACTGTATAACCCTTCTCCTTCCATCTCTCATTAAAACAGTGTCTTTTATAGCACTGTTTTAATGTATTTAATTAACGTGGACCTCCTTTCTAATGAATCATTTTGAGTTGTTCAATTTACCCGTAGAACTCGATATCGATTTGGCGAGCTTAAAATCTAATTTCTTGAATTTGCAGCAGCAATATCATCCAGATAAAGCAGAAGATAAAAATCAGGCATTGATCAAATCAAGTGAAATCAATCAAGCTTTTAAAACATTATCGCAAGTAGATAGCCGCGCAGCTTATCTTTTAGCATTAAAAAAGCAAGATCATCACCTTGATCAATCTATTAGCGATTTTGAGTTTTTACAATCAGCTTTGGAACTTCGTGAGCAACTTGATGAAGCAACCTCCCCAGAACATCTAAGCACTCTTAAACAAGAAGTGTTTCAATGGATAGAAAGTTTAGTTCGCGAATTTAAAATTGATTACTCAGATGAAGACTGGGGTGAAGCTCGCGATACTGTACGTAAATTACGGTTCTTTCAGCGCGTTCTTAATGATATTGAAAAAGCAGAAGATCAAATGTTAGATGACGAAGACAACTTTGATTTAGACGACGATTTTTAATTTTGCTTTTTCCATTTTATATTCAAGGGATTTAACTCATGGCACTTTTGCAAATTGCTGAACCGGGTCAATCCAGTGCCCCACACCAACACCGCATTGCGATTGGTATCGACCTAGGAACAACACACTCCTTAGTTGCGACAGTGTTATCAGGCAAGCCTAAAGTACTCAATGATGAAAAAGAAAGAAGACTCCTTCCTTCTATTGTGCACTATGGAAATGATGCAACTCACTACGGTGAAGAAGCAAAGCCTTTCCTTATTGCCGACCCGAAAAATACAATTGTTTCTGTAAAACGCTTTATGGGTCGTTCAAAAGCAGATATCAAATTTCAGCATCCATATGAGTTAATCGGTTCTGAAAATGAGATGCCAGCTTTTGAAACACGTGCTGGTCGTAAAACCCCTGTTGAAATTTCTGCAGAAATTTTAAAACAATTAAAAGATCGTGCTGAAACTAGCCTACAAAATCCAGTAAATGGTGCAGTTATTACTGTTCCTGCCTATTTTGATGAAGCTCAGCGCCAAGCAACTCGTGATGCAGCACAACTTGCTGGTTTGAATGTATTACGTTTATTAAATGAGCCAACCGCTGCTGCTGTGGCTTATGGTTTAGACCAAGAAACTAATTTAGCTACAGATCATAACTATGTAATTTATGATTTAGGTGGTGGTACTTTTGACGTATCAATCTTGCGTTTTTCACAAGGTGTCTTTGAAGTATTAGCTACAGGTGGCCACACTGCTCTAGGTGGTGACGATTTAGACCGTCTCATTGTTAAATGGGCTAAAAAGCAGTTAGATATTGATACTTTGAGTGATGAAGCATATGCAGTATTTATGGTTGCTGCTCGTCAAGCTAAAGAACAATTATCTACTCAAGAATCAGTTCAGTTAAAATTACTTGAAAATGTATTAACACTGGACCGTCCAACTTTTGAAAGTATTATTCAAGTTGCTTTAGATAAAACAATCAGTGTTTGTAAGCGTGTTTTACGTGATGCAAAACTTGAATTATCAGATATTCAAAATGTTGTTTTAGTGGGTGGCTCTACGCGTTCGTATGCTGTTCAACAAGCGGTTCGTAATGTATTTAACCAAGAACCCCTTTGCACGATCAACCCTGATGAAGTGGTTGCAATTGGTGCTTCGATTACTGCCAACCAATTAATTGGAAACAGTCAAGACGGTTCATTACTTTTAGACGTAACTCCTCTTTCACTTGGTCTAGAAACCATGGGTGGACTAGTAGAGCGCCTTATTTCACGTAATACTGCTATTCCTGTTGCTCGTCGTCAAGAATTCACAACTTATCAAGATGGCCAAACCGCCATGCTTATTCATGTGGTTCAAGGTGAACGAGATTTGGTAGAACATTGTCGTTCATTAGGAAAATTTGTCCTTCACGGCATTCCACCAATGACTGCTGGTCAAGCACGTATTGAAGTTACCTTTCAGGTAGATGCAGATGGTCTACTTACTGTTTCAGCTCGTGAAACAACTTCTGGTGTACAAGCTCAAATTGATATTAAACCATCTTATGGCTTATCAGAATCTGACACTGAGCGCTTATTAATTGAAGGTTTCCAACACGCGGAAGAAGATAAAAATCTACGCCATTTAAAAGAAACCAAAGTTGAAGCCCAACGTGAACTTGAAGCATTAGAACAAGCTCTCAAAGTTGATGCTGATTTGCTTAATGATGAGCAGCTTGAAGCACTTAAAACTGCTGAAAATTTGCTAAAAGTTCAGCTTGAAGGCAATGATATTCAAGCAATTGAAAAAGCTGTAGAACAACTTAAAGTACATAGTGATGCTTTTGCCGCACTACGTATGAATCGACATATTGACCACGCCTTAAAAGGTACAAAACTTGAAGATTGGTCAAATTCAAACTAAAGGTATAGGTGATCAATATGCCCCGTATTAAAGTACTTCCTCATGCTCAGTTCTGTCCTGAAGGTGCAGAATTTGAAGTTGAACAAAATGCAAATCTTTGTCAAAGTTTGCTTGATCGAGGAATTAAAATTGAACACGCTTGTGACATGTCGTGTGCATGTACAACTTGTCACGTAGTCGTTCGCAAGGGTTTTGACAGCCTAGAAGAAATGGATGATGTTGAAGCAGATCTTTTAGATCGCGCTTGGGGTCTTGAACCAGATTCTCGACTCTCTTGCCAAGTGAAGATTGTTGATGAAGATTTAGAAATTGAGATTCCTAAATATACAATCAATCACGCATCTGAAAGCCATTAAAAATAAAAAAGCTGCTTTTAAAAGCAGCTTTTTTTTACTTCACATTTTAAGCTTTAAACCTGATCTTGCTGATCAATTTCAATAGGTTTAATTTCATCTTCAAGTCTTAAACGTGCAATACCTTGAGTATTAATTAAAGTTTGTTGAACTTTAAGTCGTTGAATCATTTTCTCGAGTACTTCTACTAATTCAGGATACTCATAGTTTTGTACTTCTTCTAAATTAAGTACTAAATGAAAGCCTTTATATTCATAGTCGAACCATTGCTGATGATCTGACTTATTCCCTGTATATTTCTCCATTACCTGCCATGTCTTCACAGCACCTTGAATACCTTTTAAGTAAATTGGTGTTTTTGGAGCACAAAGAAAATCACTTTTGATTAATTGATAAGTATCGTCTGAAATTAAAATTTCATCTATTTCAGCAGCATATTGTAAACGAGCTGCTAAATTCACATCACGACCTACAATAGTATACGCCATACGATGTGTTGCCCCATAATTCCCTACGTGGCAGTAACCAGTACTAATTCCCATGCGAATATGTAAGGCTGAGTAGCCCATTTTTTTCCAGCGCTCACGCAGTAATTTCATTTGCTGACGCATAGCAATTGCCATTTCTACACAGGCTTTTGCATCTTGCTCTACACCCTGAGAGTTCGGATCACCAAAAAATATGAGGATCGCATCCCCCATAAATTTGTCGACAGTAGCCTCATACTGCTTAGCAATTTCTGTCATATGGCTTAAATAGTCATTAAGCAAAAATGCTAAATCATCAGGAATTAAAGTTTCTGATAATTCTGTAAAACCCTGAATATCAGAAAAAAATACTGTCATTTTTTTTCGTTTATATTCAATTTTTGCTTCTGCCTCACCGCGCATGATAGATTGCCACAACTGTAGTGGCGCATAACGGCTTAACTGATTAGCAAAAGCAATATAGCGGGTCATTTGGTCATAGTAATGTTGACGCTGCTGACTGATTTTTTTAACCCAACGATGCTGGTAGTAATTTCCAATCGTAATAAACATGACCAAACCCAAGAGTGTAATTACAGTTAACTCTTGGCTAGTAGGTTCAAAATATGTATAAAAACCAAATAGAAAAAAAGTACTTAAATAAAAAATAATCGCGCCTAATAGGCTCGTCAAACAAATAACTGCGAAAGAAATACGACTATTAATTGCAGAATAAAATAATGCGAATACCGCAATAAATGTAGGCACTAAATTAAGATGCAACCCTGCCAAGGTAACCGCTACAACAATTGCATCAATTGCAAAAAAGACACTTTTTTGGGTTTTCTTATCGAATTGGTATTGAAGCCAATGTTCTAACTTCGAACTAATAAAAAGTAAAAAGAGAAAAAAAGGTGGAACGTAGATCTGATAATTTGTATTTGGTGAGGTAAAAGCATAGATCACTAAAATTAAGGACAGAATTGAATATCCCATCAAACGATGAAAATATGCAAACTGCTTAGGCTCTCTATCGATAAACCTCTCTAATTGCACCCTGTCCTCCATACCTCAATGTAGCCACATTCATATAAATGTGGCATTGCATTGATTTAATCCATGCGCCAATCAAAAGGCATATCACCTTGACCACGTAAAGCAAGCATAAGAGTTTGACGCATATGAGCCAGTACATCATTCGTGTATGGAACTGCAGGTGTTCCCCAAACTGGCTTAGGCCATGCAACATCATTTTGATAACGTACAACATGATGGAAATGCAACTGAGGTACCATGTTACCTAAAGCTGCAACATTCATTTTATCAGCACGGAATACTCGAGCTAGCTGGCTAGATAACCAACTTGATTCACGTAAAAACTGTTCTTGATCAGCTTGGCTCAATTCATATAATTCTGTGATTCCCGGTACACGAGGGATTAAAATCAACCACGGGAATTGCATATCATTCATTAAACGACATGTTGAAAGCGGAAAATCGCCGACAAAAAAAGTATCTTGAGCAAGTTGTGGATGCAAACTAAACATATCTTTTATAAATGACAATAAACAATAATGGCTAATACTATCACATCAGTTTTGATGTGAGTATTGCTAGTGGCTGGTTTGATTACAAATAACAATGATTTTATGCACTTATTCCTCCTATGATCCGAGAAATCGTGCATAAAATTCTGATATCAGCTTTTAAAAAATTTGTATGGGATTAAAATCACTTTGAAACATTATTTAAGCATGTAATTCATTTAATAATTTAGCTAATAAATCATTAATAAATTGAATGCGCTTTTCCTGTTCTTCTAACTGAACCATAACTTTTAAACGCTGTCCGCCCTCCATACGATAATAGGTCGGATGCTTTTGCATCAGCTGAATAATGCTAATCGCTTGAACAGGTGTATCAGGTGAAAATTCAATATTACCACCTTGAGTATTAATATCGATTTTTGTGATACCCAGTTGCTCTGCTTTCAAGCGGATCTGATGGACAGTAAACAAATGTTTAACCGATTGCGGAGGAACCCCAAAACGATCAATGAGTTCCATACGGATATTATCGAGTTTTTCTTGTGTATCTGTATTACTAATACGCTTATAGAATAATAAACGCTGATGCACATCTCCTAAATACTCATCTGGAATGAGTGCCGGAATATGTAAATTAATTTCCGCAGTCAGCGATAAAGGTGCATCAAAATTCGGTGTTTTTCCTTGCTGAATCGCCTTAGTGGCTTTTTCGAGCATTTCCATATACAAACTATATCCGATTGCCTGCATTGAACCGCTTTGTTGTTCACCTAAAAGCTCACCAGCACCGCGAATTTCTAAATCCTCTGTAGCTAACATAAAGCCAGCACCGAGTGTAGAGGCACGTTGGATTGCATCCAAACGTTTTTCTGCATCACCTTTCAAGTGCTTTATAGAAGGAACTAACAAATAAGCATACGCTTGGTGATGTGAACGCCCTACACGTCCACGTAATTGATGTAATTGAGCCAAACCGAGTTTGTCAGCCCTTTCTATCAAAATTGTGTTGGCATTTGGAACATCAATTCCGGTTTCAATAATGGTTGAACATACCAATACATTAAACTCTTTGTGATAGAACTGCTGCATCACTTGTTCGAGCTCTCTTTCTCGCATTTGTCCATGAGCAACGGCCACACGAGCTTCAGGTACAAGAACGCGGATGTTTTCAGCAGCTCTTTCAATCGTATCGACTTCATTATGTAAGAAATATACTTGGCCACCACGTAATAGCTCACGCAAAATCGCTTCTTTAACAGAGGCTTCTGTATGCTCTTGCACAAAGGTTTTAACAGCTAATCGACGGGCTGGCGGTGTAGCAATGATAGATAGATCACGCATTCCCGAAAAAGCCATATTTAAAGTTCTTGGAATAGGCGTTGCTGTAAGCGTCAACATGTCTACATCTGCTCGTAATGCTTTGATACGCTCTTTATCACGCACACCGAATCGATGTTCTTCATCGACTACCATTAGGCCCAGATCTTTAAATTGCACATTTTCTTGTAAAAGTTTATGTGTTCCCACCACAATATCAACTTTACCAGCAATTAGATCTTCAATATTTTTTGTATGGGTTTTACTTGAGCCAAAGCGTGATAGCACTTCTATACGCACAGGCCAATCAGCAAAACGATCTTTAAAAGACTCATAATGTTGTTGTGCAAGTAAAGTCGTAGGCACTAAAACAGCAACTTGCTTGCCATTTTGCACAGCAACAAATGCGGCTCGCATTGCCACTTCAGTTTTACCAAAACCTACATCACCACAAACAAGTCGATCCATAGGTCTAGATTGCTGCATATCGTGAAGCGTCGCTTCAATAGCATTCGCCTGATCGAGTGTTTCTTCGTAAGCAAATCCACTGGCAAATTGCATATAAAGCGATTGATCGAGTTCGAAGCCAAAACCAGGTTTTGACTGACGACGTGCTTGTATATGTAATAATTCGGCTGCAACATCATGAATTTGTTCTAAAGCTCTACGTTTAGCTTTACTCCACGCATCACTTCCAATTTTATGAAGTGGTGCTAGATCGGGATCGCCACCACTATAGCGACTGATAAGATGCAAATTAGTCACAGGAACATAAACTTTTGCCCCTTCAGCATAATTGAGTTGCAAGAATTCATAATCTTGCCCTTCAATTGCTAAAGTAACTAATCCTGCATAACGTCCCACACCATGATCAATGTGAACAACTGGGGCATCAATACTGAGTTCAGTCAAACTGCGAATTAAGAACTCTTCTGAAACTTCTTGCTGACGTTTACGACGACGCTGAACTACCCGATGTTCATATAACTGATTTTCTGAAATAACCGTTAATTGGTCTGTTAAAAGTAAGCCACGGTCAAGCGGTGCATTTGTAATAGCAATCGCAAACTGACTCGTTTGAAATTGTTCAAAACTGTCTACACTAGGGATATCTCCCAGACTGGCACGCAAACCATCTCTTAGGCTTTCACGTCGGCCTGCACTTTCTGCAACCAATAAAACGGGATGATTGGCTTCATCAATATATTTTTTGACGACGGTAAACGGTTTTTCTTTTTTCGGATCGACTGCTAACTTTGGTGGCTGCTCAGCCTTAAGATTTAATGCGCCAGCTTTTTCTTCAACCAATTCGGCACTTACAAGCATACGCGGAAACTGGTTTAAAGCACTGAGTAAATGGTTTGGAGCAATAAATAATTCTTCAGGAGGAAGAATTGGCTGATCTACATTATGACGTCTGTCTTCGTAGCGACGGACAACTTCTTTCCAAAAATTAGTTAAATCAGAGTCTACATCATTGGTTGTAATTACAATGCAATTCTTTGGTAAGTACGTTGTAAGTGTACTTTGCGATTGCATTTGTGCTTTATCAAAAAATAATGGTAAATAAAATTCAATTCCTGGTGAAGCAATTCCCTCTAAGACATCTTGATAAATCGGGTTTTTCTTAGGATTAGCGGTAGGAAAAAGTTCAGAGTACCGATCTCTAAAAATTGAACGAGCTTCTTTTAATGGGAATTCTTTTGCAGGTAAAACTGTAAAACTTTTTAAAGCTGTAGTTGTTCTTTGTGTTTCTGGATCAAAGAATTTTAACGTATCAATTTCATCATCAAACAGATCAATACGGATAGGTGCTTCTTGTCCTGAGGCAAAAATATCCATAATACTGCCACGCACAGCAAACTCACCGTGATCATAAACAGTATCTACCAAATGATAACCAGCTTGTACCAAACGTAATTTTTGCTGTTCTAAATCAAATTTTTGACCTACACGAATATCAAAATGTTCACCCAAAACCCATGAATATGGCGCAACTCTTTGAGCTAAAGTACTTGCTGAAAGGAGTAATACACCCTTCTGAGGCATATTAGATAAAATTGCGAGGCGTTCTGAAACAATATCTTGATGAGGTGACAAACGATCATACGGTAAGATTTCCCAATCAGGGAAAATTGTTGGTTTTATGCCATAAAATTCAAGTTCACTTTCTAATTGAGCTACATGCTGGTTATTTCTGGCAACCACAACAAGTAAAGACGAATGCTGAACAGCAATTTCCTTAAATAGTAATGCAGCAGATGAACCTAATAACGACCCCACCCAACGCTTTTCACCGGCCTTGAGCTGTTGTAAATTCAATTGAGAGATTTCTTGTTGAAACATGTATATGGCTTTTATCAGCTAAGAAGATATAGGCCTAATAGTAGCATGATGTTTTTAGTGAATTGAGTTATTTTTTTGAAAATCAAACTACTAGTTAGCTCTACTTTTTATATTTTTTAATCAATCAACTATGATTATTTATCACGCAAAAACAAAACGTAATATTGATTTAATATTTGTATAATCGCTTTAAGCTGAAGTAGCTTTTCTTGCGTATTTCCTAATCTTTCTACATAACGCTGTGTTGCGATTTCCAGATCAATTTTTTCATTAATTTGTGGAGTAATGAGGAATAACTTCTGAAGATTATCAAAATTTTGTAATTTACGGTTTGAGAAATACTCAAGATGTTCTGACCATTTCTCATTGATTACTACATCGTTAATGATAGGTCCTCGTTCAGAATCAAATTTTAACTGATTCTCTTGCAAGTAAAGTTGTTCTGGCGTCTCTTTTGAGCCTTGAAAAAGCTGAGTTATCTTCTTAAACATTTCATCACATCATATTAATTTTAAATTTAAGTCATGGAAGCAACCTAATTACGTCCATGACTTAAGCCTTCTAATTTAACGACTATTCATCGCCTAAATCATCAAGAAAATCGACAGTCGGTACAAAAAACAAGGTACCTGTCTCGGCAGTACTAAAGTCAAGTAACCGATCAAGATTACCCTCCTCATTGCCTAAAAACATGTTTTCAAGCATTTGTCGGGTTGTACTAAATTTACGAGAGTAACCAATAAAGAATGTGCCATATTCATTTCTAGACGGATTTGAAAAAGGCATATTAGCTCGCATAATTTTAAGTTCATTGCCTTCTGCATCATGAGCTTTACTTACAACATTATGGGCAGTTAAAGGCTTTTCATCATCGCCGAGTTCAACATCATTGAATTTTTTGCGCCCAATGACTTTTTCTTGCTCTTCATCGGTTAATAAACGCCATTTTTCCATGTCATGTGTATATTTTTGAATAAAAGCATAACTTCCCCCGATAAAATCAGGATCTTCATTCCCCACTAACGCCCACTGCGCTGCAATAACGGGTTCAGGGTTCTCAGTCCCATCAACAAAGCCAATAATTGCACGTCCGTCAAAATAACGAAAACCATGAACTTCATCAATTGGATACGTTACTTTACCAAGCTGTTGATTAATTATATTGCCCAGCTCGTAACATAAAGCCTGGCGATCGGCACGAATATGAAAAAATAAATCACCCGGAGTTGATACAGCCGTATATTTCGGGCCTCTAATTTCTTGAAATGGCTGTAACTCTTGAGGCTTCGCTTGCTCTGGGAATAAAATATCCCATGCATTTGAACTAAAACCCAACGTCGCATTAAATTTACTTTCTGGGTAACGATTAGACAGACTTCTGGTTAGCGCTGAAAAATTAGCAGCAAAATCTTTTACTTTTTCTATTACAGAATCACCTTGAGCTAGTCCCAATACAATAAATAATGCATTTTCACCAGGAGCGCTCGTTACAGGCTGAATTCTCATACATTCCATAAAATATGCCTTTTAGGTATTTAACCTTATTAATTTAGCATACTCACTTTCTTTTCATACATTTTGTAATGAAATCTGATGTTGTAAAGAGTTTAAGTAAAGCACCTTAAGCTCTTACCAAATATAGATATTAATTAACGCCCATATTGCTTCTTTAAATATTTTACGATTTGAGCAGACTCAAACATCTTCACTCCTGTATTTGGATCTACCAAATACGGCACCTGCATTTTACCTTGCATAACAGGCAATATTTTTTCTCTTTTTCCATCTTTTAAAGGTATATATTTACCCGGCTTTAAACGAAGTATGGCAGGTCCCATATCTTGCCATCTTTCTTTTGCCACATTATGTAAAATATATGGAAGCTCAAGTTCACAAAGTAAACCTCTTACGACTCTTGAATAAGGACTTGCCTCAAAACTCCATAACTCAAGTTTTTGCTCAGGCGCAGCTCTATCAACAATTTTTTTATTTATCCAAACTCCACGAGCACCATTTAATATGGTCCCTGCAAATGCCACATAAGGCATGTTCGGGTAACTCGAAAATTTCTGAGGTGTCTTTCCAGTCTTACCGTAGTGTTTAAATAGATGATAAATAATATCTTGTGACTCATATAGCTCATCACCAGTATTTTCATCAATTAAAAAAGGAAATTGTAATTTCCCGCCTTTTTCTTTTACAACTGAACGATACTTTGTGCCCCCTTTAGGACATGGATAAATTTCGACATCCAGATTTAAAAGTGTAATCACTTCACGAACGCGGCGGCAAAATGGTGAACCTTCAAATTCATATAGTTTCAAAGCTTTCACAGGTTGCTGAGGAAAAGCAGTGCCTGTTACGCCCCTACCACCTTCAGCAATTGCAGATACAACTGCTTGAAGTACTTTAATTTGATGAATCACCATCATGCGTTCCTTTATATGAGAGAATTAGACTAATTTTTCTTTTGCAATCACAATTCCATTATTATCAGCATAGATAAAATCACCAGATTGAATTGTGACACCACCAAAATACAAATTAATATCTACTTCACCAATGCCTTTACGATTACTTTTTTGCGGAATTGCAGCCAATGCATGTACGCCTAAATCCAAAGTTGCAAGCGCATCTACATCTCGTACACAACCGTAAATCACGACACCGTTCCAGTTATTTTTAACCGCTGATTCAGCAATCATATCTCCCATAAGCGCACAGCGCATAGAAGCACCACCATCTACCACTAACACTTTATCTGTACCATCTGTTGCTAATAACTCTTTTACACGTGAGTTATCTTCAAAGCACTTTACTGTCACGACCTGTCCGCCAAAAGTTTTACGTGCTCCATAACTTTGAAAGAACTTTCCATCCATTGAAGGAATTACAACTTGTAAGTCTTTTTCAGGGTTATCATCTAATAAATCACATGTTACGAATGGTACTGTCGACACTTTTATTCTCCCTTATCGAGTTTTCTGTATGCTCAGATTATCATATCGTTTAAAGGCTTCAATTTGCGTTAGCGCCGCTACGACCATCGTATGAGCCAATTGCTCCGCAGTTACAGGTTTATATTTGAATGGTTTTTGTAATTTATTCTCAATAAATTTAAATAGACTTTGCCCTAAATCTTCTATAAACCGTACGTCACTGCGTTTACCAATAAGTAAAGATGGTCTAAAGATAGATAATTTCTCGAGTTGTAGACTTTCAATATAATCTTCTAGTTGTCCTTTCACTTTATTATAAAAAATCGGTGAATTGGCATTTGCCCCAAGTGCACTCACTAACAATAAATGAATATGTTTATCTTGTACTAAATCTGCCAAATGAGCATTGATTTCATAATCCACAGCGTAAAAGGCCTCTTTTGAGCCTGCATTTTTTAATGTTGTTCCCAAACAGCTAAATGCATGGGTATGACCGTTCACATCTTCATCATTCAACATTAAGAAATCTTCTACAACCAGCTGATTAACTTTTTTATATGTATTAAGTAGTTGTGATTCTTTTCTTACCACAACAGTAATCTCTTCAAATTCTGGTATTTGCTCAAGCTGTTCGACAAGAGCTAAACCCACAAGTCCTGTAGCACCTATCACAATTGCTTTTTTCGTACTTATAGTCATTTTTTATCCAACCCTATTTAAGTTTGTATCAAATTTAACCTTTTCTTACGGTTTTAGCAGCCCCTAAAACCGCTTAAAATGCTCTCAAGGCTTGACTTCACGGTGTGTATTCATCACAATATGGCACTTGTTTACGGGCTGGTGATGGTTGCACCAGTTTACTGGATTGACCACAGCCCGCCCAGACCAACTTATTTTCAAGGAGTGCAAGAGTGGCAAACTCTGCTCAAGCTAAAAAACGTGCGCGTCAAAACGTTACTGCACGTAAACACAACGCAAGCTTGCGTTCTATGGTTCGTACATACATCAAACGTACTTTAAGTGCAATTGCTGGTGGTGATCATGCTGTTGCTACAGAAGCTTACAAAAAAGCTGTTCCTGTAATCGACCGTATGGCTGATAAAGGCATCATCCACAAAAATAAAGCTGCTCGTCATAAGAGCCGTTTAAATGCTCAAGTTAAAGCGTTAGCTAACTAATTGAAGCATGTAAAAAAAGCCCTATTGGGCTTTTTTTATTACCTATCTTTTTTGACCTTATAGCCCTGTGTTAAATTTGGCTACATTCAGCTCATAGGCCTTACCTCGCCAAATCCATTTCAATTTACAATTTGGAAATTCATCCCCTTCAAACCACACAAACAGGCCTTCCATCATTTCTGGCCAATCTGCTTTTTGTATTTGATTGTTGCCTGAAATTACGGCAACTATGGCAGCAATAATTGTGTCATGACTAACAGCTAAACTCAGCCCACTTTTTGTTTTAGGATGAGTCTGATAAATAAGTTCCAACACATCTAAAACCCCGGTAATGGGATGTTTCATACCAGGTAATGCATTATTAACAAAACTATTAATAAAACCCAAAGCGCCTTGTTTTTTAAAATAAGGAGCAGCTTGCTGTATATCTAGTACAAAGCTACCGGGTTCAACCAATAGTCCTTGCTCAATAATTTCAATAGTATGCGTATTAGATTCGGGACTTACATCATCAGCCCCTTCAATCATGAGCGCAGCCGTATCGACACAACGTTGTATTGGACTTGAAATACAATGCTGGATAACACGATCTGTATTTTTAATTAAATAATTACCCCATGCCTGCGCAAGCTCACGCCCTTGAGGAGTAAGTTGGAGGTCATATCCTGCTAAACCCTGCCCATCCACAAGTTCTCTTAAAGAATGGCGCGTAAATAAGGTCACGGGAGTTGAAGCATCGGGCAATAAATCAATTGCTTCAAACATACTTTTAGGCAATAAATCGAGTGCCATTGTTATCTTGTCATCTTTTTTCAATACTTTGCCACTATAACATGTCTGGCATAACTCTCAATCTATAACACCTGATTGGGCTAATGCTTCAAATGCTATTTTTTTGCTTTCCTGATCACGAAATGCGATAAAGCCCTTATTTAAAACCGTGTGTCTCTGGTTATATTCAAAAGGTTTTCCATCAAGAGTAAGTAAACCACCACCTATACTTTCCAACAACCCTTGACCAGAACTTGTATCCCATTCAGAAGTTGGATGGAATCGCGGGTAAATATCTATTTCACCTTCCAGCATCATGCAAAATTTATAGGCACTTCCTGCTTCTCTTCTAATAATGTTATGTTCTTTTTCGATAGGCTGAATAAATCTTTGATATTTCGGATTTTTACTGCCATGACTAAGTCCTATTTGTATAGGTGCATCTAGCGAAGGCGAAATTATCTGATATTGATACCACTGCTTTTGACTAAAACTATATTTAAAAGGTAAATCTTGCAGATATCCTAAATACACGACTTGTTCACATGGCACCGCAATAACTGAAAAGATTGTCTCTTTACCCTTAATCAAGCTTAGGTTTATCGTAAATTCATCACGCTCATGAATAAACTCTTTAGTTCCATCAAGAGGATCTAACATCCAGCATGTAGACCAGTCATGGCGAGAACTATAATCGCTTTCTTCAGACAAAACAGGCAAGTCTGGGGTAATCTCTGCCAAGTGCTTTAATAAGAAAAGATTCACTTTTAAATCTGCTTGAGTTACAGGTGAATCGTCTTGTTTTTCATGAATAGTAAACTCATAACCCGCAGAATAATTTTGATATTCTTGTAATAGGATCTGACTCGCTTGTTCCAAGACTGGAAGAAGCTGATTAATCAAAGTATCTTGTGGGCGCGTAGTTGTTATAAACATAAATATGCTCTACATAGTTTCATTTCTATTATAGGTGAATTATGAACAATTCAATATTCGCCAACAGTTTGATTTACTAAAAAAGTAATTTATCTTAATGATTAGATGAACGAGACTTTGTATGCACACTATATAGTTAATATGAATAATGATGAGGTTAAAAAAACTATTATTGTGTACAAAAAACAATCTATAAGTTATGAAAAATAAACAACTTAAATCAGATTCATCCATTTCCTTTTCATTTATTTCTTGTTATGTTCAATCACACAATAACAAGATGGAAGAAAGCGCACATGATGCTATATGGATATCATTTCTCAACAATAGAACGTAACTGGGAAGAACTTACGCCCTTAAATGAGTTCCTACAAACATTTGCAGATGATGATGGTGACGTTTCAACAAGAGATAAAGAATCTCTTAAAGAAATCATTGCAAAATCAGATACAGCTTTAGCTTTAGCAAGAGAAATGGGTTGGGATGGTAGTTATACAGGATGTCCTTATCTATTCTGGTTACCAAACAAAAGTAGCCAGTCTTTTGAATATGGTTTTGTATTTAAACAAACCTCAGATAATACAACTTTTGTTATTTCACCCATTGAATTGAGTTATCTAGCTCAAGATTCTGAAGTACAAACATTAAGTAAAAATATTGAATAAACAATATAGGTTATTGATTCAGAGTTGATATCAATAACCTCATCTTATTTTAGATAGATTAGTCAAACATGCTTAACTGTGGTGTCGGTTTTATAACTTTTTCTTTTGGCACATGAGAGCATTCAAATTCTTCAACCGGAAAGCCTTCGATAAAGCTGGAAATATCAGGTGATTCTAAACTTAACCACTCTTCTAGTCGGTCATGTGGAATCACAATCACTGATCTTTTGACATCGCCTGGTTCGTGAAAGTCTTTCATCATGGGATGGTCGATGGCATCCATAGTTAACATGCTTGCAGAACGAATAACCGTCTCATTAATTTTGCAAATTTCATAAATCGCTGCAATGAAAAAAGCTTGCCCATCTTTACGGCGTACACCCCATCGTTCCGGCTTATCATTTATATATTTACTTTCATAAAACTCGGTCACTGGAATTACCCCAAACTTACATTTAAGAGCAGCTTCTTGAAAACTCGGTTTTTGGAAAATCGTTTCATGACGGGCATTGTAAGTATGTTTCGCTATGTTGGTATCTTCAGCCCACTTTGGAACCAAGCCGAACATGACTTCACGCCATTCAAGACCTTGTGGTGATTTGAATAATAGTGGCATTGTTCCCGCAGGATAAACCTCTTCGGCATAGCTAAAGCCAACCAAAGGCAACTGAAATTGCTGTAATTGAGCAAGAGTTAAAGGTTTAAAGTTGGCACACATAGCAAGAATAAAATACTCTATATTTACTTCTGTTATTTTATAAGCATTTAGGCAATAAACCAAATAAAAAGGCACTCGAAAGTGCCCTTAACGACATAACTTTACGCTTATGAAATGTGTTGAATCCCTTGAGGAATCGCCTGCAATAGACGTTTAGTGTAATCATGTTGAGGATGTGCATAGAGCTCATCCGAATTGGCAATTTCCACAACCTCTCCATGATTCATGACCATCACCTGATCAGAGATATATTTCACAACCGATAAGTCATGTGAAATAAAGATATAACTCAGCCCAAACTCATCTTGTAAATCTTGTAATAAGTTAAGTACCTGCGCTTGGACTGAAACATCGAGCGCTGAAACAGATTCATCACAAATCAAAATTTCAGGCTTTAGCGTTAAACAGCGTGCAATCGCAATACGTTGACGTTGCCCACCTGAAAACTCATGCGGGTATCGATAATAAGCTTGTTCAGGTAAATTCACTCTATCAAGTAAACCAAGCGCAATTTGTTTGCGCTCAGCATCATCTTTACCAATACCATGAATTTGCATAGGCTCTAATAATATCTGCCCAATGGTAAAACGTGGATTAAGAGAGGCATATGGGTTTTGAAAAATGATCTGAATCTTTCGTTGATATTTAGCAAACTCTTTTTCAGTTAATGAAAGGATATCTTTACCTTCGATGAAAGCCTGCCCACCAGATGCCTGATGTAAGCGCATGAGTAATAGCCCAACAGTCGTTTTACCTGAACCTGACTCACCGACTAAACCCAAGGTTTTTCCTTTAGCAAGTTTAAAAGAAACTCCTTTAACGGCCTGAAACTCTTCTTTGCCAAATAGGCCTTTACGGCTATAAAAGCTTTTTTTCAGGTCTTTTACTTCTAAAATGATTTGTTCATCACCATTTAAGCCACGTTTGCGCTCGGGAATTTCTGAAGCATCAAAGCTTTGTTCGACCAAGATGTTGTCTTCTTGACGCATAAAATCGCTGGTCACTGGTAAACGATAAGGTCGTTGCGACATTTGCGGGCGACAATAAAGTAATGCTCTCGTATATACATCTTTAGGCTGTTCAAGAACCTCTTCAGCAACGCCTTGCTCTCTAATCTCGCCATGACGCATCACAATGACTTTATCTGCAATTTCACCAACCAACGCTAAATCGTGAGTAATGAAAAGCATCGACATTTGACGGCGCTTACGCAATGACTCAAGTAAATCAATAATCTGTTTTTGGATCGTGACATCAAGTGCCGTAGTCGGCTCATCGGCAATGAGCAGTTTAGGCTCACACGCAATCGCCATAGCAATCATGACACGTTGTTGTTGACCACCCGAAAGTTGGTTTGGATAGGCATCAATTTTAGTTTCAGGTGAAGGAATACCTACTTCTTTAAGCAACTCTAAAACGCGTTGTCGGGCCTGTTTACGGCTCAATCCCATATGCAAACACAACACTTCTGCAATTTGATTGCCAACCGTAAAAACAGGATTTAATGATGACATCGGCTCCTGAAAAATCATCGCAATATCTTTGCCACAAATTTTACGCATCTCTGTACGAGATAAGCTCAGTAAATCTTTACCTTCAAATATAATTTTACTTTGCTCATCAATTTTACTCTGACCTACCGGCAGTAATCCCATAGTTGCCAAGGAAGTAACCGATTTTCCGCTACCCGACTCACCTACTAAAGCAACCGTGGTGTTTTCTGGAATGTCAAAGCTAATTCCTTTCACAGTTTCAATATATTGTTTATCTTCATCTTTAAAACTTACTCGTAGATTTTTAACATGCAGTAACGGCGCATTCTTATTTTCATGTTCTGACATTAGGATTTCCTCTTATTTTAGTTTTGGATCTAATGCATCACGGAGTGCATCAGTAAACATTGAAAATGCCGTTACCAAAACAGCCATCGCGACAGAGGCTGCGACAAGCTGCCACCACTTACCTAAAAGAAGTTCACTTTGTGCTTCATTTAACATACTCCCCCAAGACACTACGCCTACTGGCACACCAAAACCTAAGAAACTCAAGATGACCTCAGATTTAATGAAAGACACCACCAAAATTGACATTTGGACCAAAGCGATATGGCTGACATTAGGGAAAATATGAATAAACATACGACGGAAGTGTCCAACGCCAATTGCTTTAGCAGCAAGAACATACTCACGTGCAGTATGTTTCATATATTCGGCACGAATTAAACGATAAACACCCGTCCAGCCCGTTAAACCTAAAATCAGAACAATGGATAAAATGCCTTTTTGTTGAAGTACGGCAGCAATAGCAAGCACTAATAATAAATATGGGATTGAAGTAAAAATGTTATAAAACCAGTTGAGAATGTCATCAACCCAACCACCAAAATATCCAGAAATTGCGCCTAAAAGTGTACCGATGCCTACCGCAAGTAAAGCGGATATCACCCCAACAATAATTGATGTTTCAGCACCTTTAATGGTCTTTTTAAGGACGTCTTGTCCCCATTTGTCAGCTCCAAATATAAGTGTGCTTTTAAGTTCACTTTGCTGATCAAGTAAATGTCCTCCCAGTTGCTGATCAATTGCTTTCATATCATCAGCTAAAGGGTCAGCTACACCATAATAATCAATTGCACTTCCAGCACTCTTTTCTTGTTTAATTTCAGCCTTGAGTTGGTGAATTACATCTTTTAAAGGATCAACTGGATTTATCGGTAACTCTTCTTCAATCGCTGCTGCATTTTGCCCTGCACCTGTTGTCTTATCTGCGCCTATAAATGTAGGTGGTGCATAACTTACCGCAACCTCTTTATTCCAGTCAGATGCAATCACACCCGTCATTGATAGAACTAAGATAATAAAATAAAGCAATACAATCACTAGCGATGACATTGCGATCTTGTCGGCCCGAAGACGACGCATGGCAAGTTTCCACAGGCCAGATGAATGAGCTTCGGCTTTTGTTTGTTGTTTTCTTTTTGATAAAACGCTCAGCATAGCCCACCTACTTCAACTGTACACGTGGATCAACCACTTTGTAGACCAAATCGGCAATCAGGTTAAAAATCATAGTTGCAGCGGCGATGTAAACTGTAATTGCCTTAATTACAGGAAAATCACTCCGCTCAACTGCAATAATCACCTCTCGACCAATCCCGGGAATGCCAAAAAAACGTTCAATTAAAAATGCGCCTATGAGCAATGCAGGTAAAGTTGACATCACATCGGTAATAATAGGAATTGAAGCGTTCCGCAGTACATGTACACCTAAAATTCGGCTTTCACCTACACCTTTAGCACGTGCTGTTCGAACATAGTCCTGATTAATTTCATCAAGCACAAAGCTACGATATAAACGTAAAGTCGGTGCAATACTCACCACCAGCATGATTAGAATCGGCAGTAAGGCAAACTTAAATAAATTATCAGTAAAGCTATCGCTCCAGCCTTGTACAGGAAACCAACTTAGCTGATAAGCCAGAACATATTGAAAAACGATAATGTAAACTAAGATGCTGATCGACATGCCGATGGTACATAACATCATGACCATACGGTCGGTTAGAGAACCACGTACAGCTGCAACAGCTAATGCCAAAATAATTGAAATAACCGTCTGTAAAATAGTCAGTGGAATTAAAAGCGTGAGCGATGGCCCTAATCGAGTTAAAATAATTTGAGAAACAGGTTCGCCAGTACTCCAACTTGCACCATAGTCAAAAGTCAGTATTTGTTTAATGAAAATCCAGAGCTGAACGTAATAAGGCTGATCGACACCAAGCTGCTTACGAATGTTTTCAATCTGCTCAGGATTAGACATCTTGCCCGCTAAAATATAAGCAGGATCGCCACCTACCCAGTTAAAAAGAATAAAAATAAGTAAGACTACCCCCAACATGGTTGGAATCATCTGCCATAAACGCCGAATAACATATGCCAGCATAGTGATAATTCCTTATTTAACCCGTTGTCCGGTAATTTCATTAAAGAACGCTTTGTTATCAGGTTCACGGCCAAGGAAATCTTTAACTAATTCAGCTGCCGGTTTTTGGCTACCTTGTGACAAAATGGTTTGACGGTAACGCTGTCCAACTTGCGGGTTATTAAGGTTGTCCCCATAGGCAGAAAGCATGTCTAAAGCTAAAACCTCAGACCACATATATCCGTAATAACCTGCTTGATAACCACCCATCAAATGCCCAAACTGCCCCGGGAATTCGGTTGTTGGTACATAACCTAAAGCTGTAGCAGCTTCCATTTTTTGCCAATTTTCTAAAGGTTTTACTTTTAAGGCATCAGCAGTATGCAATGACATATCGTACTGTGCATAAAGAGTCTGACGCGCATAGCGCAAGCCACGACCATAGTTATGTACAGCTTTTAAACGGGCAATTAGTTCATCATCAACACGTGGACATGCTGGATCACAATAATCGGCCACTTTAGATAAAGTCTCTTTACGGCGTGCCCACTCTTCATACATTTGAGACGGCGCTTCTACAAAATCACGCTCTACGGATGTTCCTGACTGACTGGCATAACGTGTATTTGATAAAATGCCATGTAAGGCATGACCAAACTCATGAACAAAAGTTTCAAGCTCGTCACTGTTTAAACCTTTACGGTTAAAATTGGTGACCAAAGCCGAAATGGGCAATCGATTGGTTAAAGTGCTGCCACCGTATACTCCCCAAACGGCAGCATGGCCATACTTCCCTTCACGAGGAAATTTATCCATATATAAGCCGCCAAGAAGCTTTCCTGTTTTTCTGTCAACTACATCGTAATATTCAACTTCATCCTGCCATGCTTTCACTTTGACAGGTTTAAAATCAATGCCATAAAGGTCAAATGAAATGGCAAATAACCATTTTTGAGAAGCTAAAGTGGGGAAATAATCACGAAGTTTTTCCTGATCAATCTGATATTTATTCTTACGAAGTTTTTCACTCCAGTAAGCTTCACTCCAACGTGTGATCACGGTTTTTTCTAATGGCGTTTTTAAAATTTGTGCTTTAAATGCACGGAGTTCTTCTACTTCTTTACGTTCAAGTGGTGCTACCGTTTTTTGGACTTCTGCTAAAAATTGATTTACAGCTTCAGGCGTTTTAGCCATACGGTCTTTTAAAACCCAATCTGCATAACTTGCTTTTCCAAATAACTGAGCAAGCTCATAACGCAAATCAATTGCTTGTTTAAGTAGTTTTAAATTTTGCTCAGTACCACGTCGAGTAAAGGCAATTTGATATCTTTTCCGAGCATCATCATTATCTGCCAACTCCATAAAAGGACGATATTCAGGATATTCAAACCCTAATAAATAATTGCCTTTAGCATTTTTCTTTAATGCTAAAATATAACTTTGAGGTAAGCCTTTCATCTCTTCCGGAGTAAACTCAAGTTTCTCCGGATTATCACGGACGTTACGGGCATATTCTTGTTCGAGTTTGGTCAGCTCATCCAGAATGGCCTTCATTCGTGCACGCTTCACTGGTTCAAGTTGAACACCTGTGTCTTCAAACTGATCTAGAATATCTTGGCGGTATTTTTGGTCAATTGGGTCTGTTGCTTGTGTATTTTTAATTAAGTTATATAGCTTCGGGTTCTGAAATATATCAGTGTGAAACTGATTAATTTTGATTTCACAGTCTTCAGATGCCTTACGTAACTTTGCATCTGGATCTACATTACTATATAGACTTATCGGACCTGAGAAATCTTCAAAATGCGCAAAAATTTTATCCCATTTTGCCAATATAGGTGCCGCTGCTGCATTATCTTTCACAGGCGTTTTTTCAAAAATAGTAATCTGTTGTTGAATCTTTTTTAAATTAGCATCACACCATGCTGGGAGTTGTTGTGCTTTAAGTAATGGCAAAGTAGGACGTGTTGTCTCTGCCGTTGCAAACTGACTTATACCTATGGTTAACATACATAAAGTTGTCATTTTTAATGCATTATTTTTCATCATATCTCCAATTTTTTTCATTTAATGATTAGATTTAGTATGTGTATCGATATCAAAATACATCCACTCAGCATGTAAAATTGGATGCTTTTTATATCCAATGATTTGTGGTTGAGCCAGCATATTTCGGTAGCGTGCATAAGAGACCTGAACAGGCATATACACTTCTAATAAACGTGTCATTTTTCGATAAAGCGCATCTCTCTCAGGACCTGCTTGCATTTGTTGTGTCTGACGATATAACTGATCAAACTCTGGTGTCGAACCACAAGACCAGTTCGTCATATGCGTATTGGGTCCATAAAAATTCTGCATAAAATTATCCCCATCTGGATAATCTGCTATCCATGCAGAAGAACCAAACATACCTTCACATTGTTTTTGCGCTCGAATGAGGTCTGCAAAAAGCATGGGTTTAAAGACCATGCGAATATTTAAACTATCAAAGTTCTTTTTCCAAAGTTCAGCACTTTGCTGCCCGATACTGTCATTACGCGCCATATATTCAATGACCAGAGGCTTACCATTTGGCTGTGTACGCCAACCTGAGGCATCTTTTTTATAGTGATATCGATCTAATAGTAAATTTGCTGCTTTCACGGAATATGGTGTACTGCTTCTATACTGTGGATCGTTACCCACTACCCCAGGTGGAACTGGAAAATCTAAATGCTGAGCATCATCATTTCTTACTAATTTAATTTCTTGATCTATTGAACGAGACATTGCTATTGCACGGCGCAAAGCAATCTTTTCTTTACTCATTCCGCCAACGACCGGATTTTTAAGGTTCCAATAGATATAGCTAATTTCAGGATCAACAATACGAGATAGCTGCACACCTTCTTTAGCAAGTTCAGGTCTTAATTTACCGTCTTTAATTGCTTTTGCGATCAGTTGACCTTCAAGTTGAAATATATCAACTTCACCACGCTGAAATGCCAGCCATCGTGATTGATTTTCTTCCATAACCTGAATATCAATTGTGCCTATTTGAGGCATTTTTTTACCTTTAAGGCGTTTTACAATTGCCTCATCCTCAGGGCTACTGGCAGCAAAGTTCCAAGTAAAACCACGGAAATCAGGATTCGCTTTTAAAACAATTCGTGATGCTGGTACCCATTTACTGAGTACATAAGGTCCAGTCCCTACAGGATGGCCCATTACATAACCTGCTTTATCTTTATATTTTTCGATGACTTCACGTGCCACCGCACCTGTAGGGTCATGTGCCAGTAACAAAGGAAAGTTATAATCTGGCTTAACTAAACGAATCACCAAGGTATATCTATCTGGTGTTTGTAAACCAATTACCTTTTCGTCATAGTTAAATTTTCCAGTTTTATTGGCTGCATTTATTAATGCATCCATACCTTCAATTTTGTTCTCTAACAACCAGCTATTTGGAGAACGTAAATTCGGGTCCAATAAACGCTTAAAAGAATAAGCATAATCATTGGCTGTTAATTCTCGTGGTTTACCTTTAAAAACAGGGTCCGGTGTAAAATAAATACCCTTTTTTATGTGAATGGTATAGGTCAGACCATCGGCACTAACTTCTGGCATGGCTGTGGCTATTTTCGGAACAAGTTTTGCTGGCCTTGCTAAGTAGTCATAGGTATATAAAGTTTCAAATATTGAAGTGGTTACATGTGCCGAATATAGATCATGGATATAAGCTGGGTCGAAACCTGTTTCTGCTGTCGGGAATACGTAACGTAGAACTTTATTGGGATCGGCTGGGCTTTTAGCACCTAGAGCTGTAGAACCAGTTAATGCCATGCTAGCAAGTAAAAAACCGACACCACAATGCTTGAGCTGTTTTATCAAATTTTCAGTCATATTTATCTTTATCTAAAATTATTTTTTAACAGGGGTAATATCAAGATATTGCCAGTTTGTGTTCATTATTGGATGAGGTTTAAAACCCTGAACTTGTGGCCGTATCAACCAATTACGAATTCGCGTTACATGAATAATCCAGGGATTATCAGCTTCAATCTGGCGGTTAAGCTTTTCATAATATGGTAGACGTTGTTGGGGTGGTAAATGAGTGGCTTGATTATAAAGGGCATCATATGTTTTAGACTGGTAACAAGCATGGTTTCCCTGACCAGCATTTGGTCCATACAGTAATTGTGCAAAATTGTCTCCTTCAGGATAGTCAGCAATCCATGCGCCGCTCCAAATCATATATTTACATTGAGTTGCAGCCTTTAAGTTATCTGCAAAATTACTCACTTTGAATTCTGCGCGAATACCAATCGCGTCTAGATTTTTTTTCCAGAGTTCAGAGTGAATAACCGATGCTGAGCTATTTTCATTATTAATTTTTAAAACTAAAGGTTTTCCGTTTGGCAAGTTTCGATAGCCATCAGCCCCTTTTTTATAACCATAATAATCAAGTAATTTATTTGCCAATAATGGATTGTACCCTACACTACTTCTGTACTTGGGGTTATATCCATTTA
Organism: Acinetobacter sp. ACIN00229; assembly: GCF_016106645.1. Classification (NCBI taxonomy): domain Bacteria; kingdom Pseudomonadati; phylum Pseudomonadota; class Gammaproteobacteria; order Moraxellales; family Moraxellaceae; genus Acinetobacter; species Acinetobacter sp. ACIN00229. The sequence continues at coordinate 80,198 of NZ_JADWOM010000011.1, read as the reverse complement.
CACCTTCAGGTATGAACATTTCTGCTCTAACAGCTTGGCCTTTGTAAGCCAGTCTTATACTTTCTTTTTGATTATATGCCAACGTAATTGCTCTACGAAGTGCAATCTTTTCTGGGCTAAAACCACCAATGACCGGATCACGCATGTTCATCATCGTATAGGTCATTTCAGGTTCTTTATTTGGAAAATGCTTAATTCCCCTTTTCTGAAAAGAAGTCTTAAGTTGATTTCCATCTAAAGCTTGAGGAACAGCATCTGCTGTAAGTCTGTCAAAATCTAATTGACCAGACTGAAAAGCTAACCATCGTGACTGTTGTTCCTCAATAATACTGACTACAACCTTACCAATTTGGGGCATTTTCTTACCGCTCATTTCTTTAATAAGCTGGTTATCCCACGGCGTGCCTGTTGACTTAAAATTCCAGACAAAACCTCGATAATCAGGATTGGCAACTAATTCGACCTTACTTCTCGGTACATATTTACTTAACATGTAAGGTCCTGTACCTATCGGATGCATGCCGATACGGTCACCGTAATAGTCAACAGCCTCTTTAGCAACGGCCCCAAATGCAATATAAGCAAGAATATAAGGAAGATTAAAATCTTGGCGAGTCAAAGTAAATTGTAGAGTATATCGATCAAGTGCTTTGACCCCAGCAATTGGAGTAGCATAATTAAACTTTCCCGTTTTTTTTGCTTGAGCTACAACTGCATCTGCACCTAACAACTTACCCTCAATAAAAGAAACTGAAGGTGCCCTATTTTCAGGATCTAAAATGCGTTTAATTGTATAGACGTAGTCTTCAGCTACCAGCTCACGGCGTTTACCTTTAAAAGCAGGGTCATTGGTAAAATAAATACCAGACCTAATTTTAAATGTATAAACTTTACCGTCTTGTTCCACCTTAGGCAGGCTTTCAGCCGTATATGGAACTAACTGTACGGGACGAGCTAAATAATCATATTTGAGTAAAGGCTCAAATATAGTTTCCGCGATACTGGCACTATAAAAATTGGTGGTTTTAACCATGTCAAAACCATCATCAGGGGCTTCATAGGCAACGTGTAATATTTTGTTTGGTTGCGCAGGCGTTTGGGCGAAAGCACAAGAAACTGATGTAATAGCCAGACTTAAAATGGCGAGCTTAAAAATTTTTAATTTCAAGTTCCTACCTACTTAATTAATTTTTTAAAGATATTATCCTTTTGAGTAACATCTAAATCCGAATAAGAAAAGTTCTTTCTCAATGGACTACTTTCTTCTTTGTAAATTATTAACCTTTCTATTCAATCTTTTATTTGATCGAATGGAAAACATCATAATGAAATTAGAAAGCTGTAACTATCTAATATAAAGCGAATTTCATGCCATATTTTATGATCAAGAATAATTCATATAGAAATATTTAAAATTTACATTTTAATTAGGCACTTAAAACTTCTGGGACTATATAAATAAAAGTAAGTTTTTGCCAAATATTATATTTATATAACTTATCCATTATTAGCCCATAATGCACAATTAAAAGTCATGAATGTTTCATTCTAGTTCATAATTTTTTTATAGATCAAACAAAAAATATCAACCTAAGGCACTAATTTATATTAAAAAATAATAAAATAAAAGAAATGTTACATTATACAATTACATTTAATAAAGTTCTAAAAAGATACAAAAGATACGAATCGATACATGAAAAATCCAACAATGATTACTTTTTGTACAAATATTTTTGGAACTTTTGGCCACTGTATAAAAACTTACCAAATGGAAAATTTTTTAGGTGAAGATAAAACACTAAATCCTCACCACAAACATAATAAAATAAATATATATCAATATTTTGCATAAACTAAAAAAAGAAAAATATATAGTTGGCACTTGCTTTGCTTAAAAACTTTCCAGCAATATCGCTAACTACAACAAAAAGGGATCAAATCCACGATGAAAAAAAAATACAATGTTCGATCTCAGGTAACCCCCAAGATTGGCAAAACAATTCTTAAATTAAGCACCCTTAGTTTAAGCATAATGTGTCTTACCCTGGCACAAGCAGCAGAAACTGAACCATCAAGTAATGATGATAAACCAACAAAAGTTGTCAAAGTTGCCGTTACAGGTTCTTCAATCAAAGGGGTTGCAGCACAAAGTGCTTCACCCATTACCATTATTAAAGGCGAAGATCTCGCAAATGCTGGCGTTACTACAGTTGAAGAAGCATTAACCCGTGTAAGTTCAAATCAGGCAGGTTTTTCAACTGACCAGAACGTGGGTGCCACTAATACTGATGGCTCTACCGCTAACCTCCGGGGTTTAGGTAGCGATAAAACACTCGTTTTACTTAATGGACGACGCCTCGCAGCGAACCCTTTTGGTACTTCCACCGTAAACCTAAATATTATTCCTTTAGCAATGATTGATCGTATTGAAGTTTTACGTGATGGTGCTTCAGCTGTATATGGTGCTGATGCTGTTGCAGGGGTTATTAATTTCATTACAAAAAAAACATATCAAGGTTTGGGTATTAGCGCAGGCTTATTACAACCAGAACACCAAGGTGGTGACAAACAAGATATTTCTATCTTTGGTGGCTACGGTGACTTAGATGAAGATGGTTTTAATATTTTCGGTGTTATAGATTATCGTCGTACTAACGGCATTATGGCAAAAGACCGAAAAATTTCTGAACGTGGAGGAGTATTACCAGAACTCGGTCTTGATGGACGCTCTGCTAATGCCTTTACCTCAAATTTTTATGACCCTATATCTGGAGTTTCAGGAAATCCCTATGCTCAAAATGGTCAATGTTTGGGCCCTACAGAGTCAGCAGAAGATGGATTCTGTTATGCAAATACTCAAGCTTTGATAGGTATCAAACCAGACGTAGAAAACGTTTCTGTTCTGGGACGTGGTACATTCAAAGTTAATGATAATTTAAATGCTATTGGTGAATATATTTATTCACGTAGTGAAGTTATCACCTCTGTTGCCCCTGACCCATTTAGTCGTAGCAATCTTTCAACTCGCGTCACCCTTCCAAGTGATAGTCCATATTATCCAGGCAATGGTATTGTTCCTAGCGTTAATGGGTTAAGTGGTGCCCCCCTAGAACTCTATTTACGCTCACATGCAGGGAACCGTATAGCTAAATCAATTAATGAATCACATAGGCTTTTTGCTGGTCTGGAAGGTGAAGTATGGGGATGGGATTTAAATACAGGTGTTACCTATGCAAAAAGTGAAGCCTCAGATAATTTCGTTACTGGTCAATTAAATAAGACTAAATTACAAGATGCCTTAAATAACGGAACATTAAACCCATTTGGTGAAAGTAGTGTTCCTAATATCTGGAATACTTTATCAGTTAAAGGAAAATACAATGAAGCAACTTTAGAATCCACTACTGCTGACTTCAGTATTAGCCGCCCTATATTTACTTTACCTGCTGGTGAAGTTGGTTTTGCCTTAGGAGGGAGCTTTACTAATCAAGATTGGAAACAACATATTAATGCAGATTTAGTCCGTCAAGCTCCTAGTAGTGGTACAGATCCTAATACACCCGATAATTCTGGTGACCGAGATATTACCTCTGCATTTGCAGAATTACAAATACCTATAACCAAAACGATCGAAGCACAACTTGCAGCCCGTTATGATGACTATAGTGACTTTGGCGATACTTTTAATCCTAAATTCGCGATCCGTTGGGAGCCATTAAAACAACTCATGTTCCGTACCTCATATAGCACAGGTTTCCGTGCACCAAGCCTATATGAGATTAATGCGGCTCAAAGCAAAACTTATACTGGTGCAAAATATAATGACCCACTTTACTGCCCAGGCGGTGAGGTCGTAGAAGGTAAAAATAAAAATGACTTTTGTAATACTCAATTTATGAAATTACAGGGAGGCTCAAAAGATTTACAACCAGAAGAATCAAAATCATTTACTGCCGGCTTTGTTTTCGAGCCAATTAAAAACCTTGTACTAACGGTTGACTATTTCAACATTAAAATTGACGACCTGATTGCTCAGGTGGGAGAAGCCACCATCTTTGGAGAACCTGAAAAATACTCTGCTCTTTTTGTAAGAAATGCTGATGGTACTATCGACTATATAAAAACCAACTTATTCAACTCTGGTGGTATGAAAACAGAAGGTTTTGATATTAGCCTGAATTATTTAACTCCAATGACATCCACTGGCCGTTTTGGCTTTGGAATTGATGGGACTTATGTATCCAAACTAGATTATCGCGACTCAAAAGGTGAGCCATGGACAGGACAGGTTGGCCTATATGAAGACCCTGCTGTTGTCCGATGGAAACACACAGCTAATATTAACTGGGCATATGAAAATTGGAGATTAGTTTTTGAACAACAGTTTGTACGTGGTTACGATGATCAAAATCAGATAGGTGAAGAACAATATGATCATCACAAAGTTAGTGATTATACCCTCTACAATATTTCTGGTACCTATAAAGGCTTTAAAAATCTTGAGCTAACAGCGGGTATTAAAAACATTTTCGATGAAGACCCGTCTGCTTCAAACGTTTTAGATAATTTCCAATACGGATATGACCCTCGGTATGGTGACCCAACAGGACGTACATACTATTTACGTGGTACATACAAGTTCTAATTGGTTATTTTGCAAACACGACTTTAGACATCGTGTTTGCAGACCGAATACTCACCCTTAGTCAAACATTAATTTAAGAATTGTTTGTCTCAAGTTTCAGGAGTAACTATGGGCATGACTTTTACAGACATAGAAAATAAATCTGCAAAGCGCCTTATTGGTATTGCCGCAGTACTTTTTCTGCATCTTATTGTTGCCTATATTCTGATGTCAGGTTTAGCAAACAATATTCAAAAACCAGCAGAAAAACCTGTGGAATTACAAATTATTCAAGATATTAAACCACCTCCTCCACCTAAACCAGAGGAGCCAAAACCTAAGGAAAAACCGCCTGAGCCACCTAAAATGGTAGAAAAAGTTGCCAAAGTTCCTGAGCCGCCTAAACAAGTAGAGAAAATAGCGACACCGGTACAAAAAACGGCACCGGTAGCTCAACCAACTAAAGTGGCTACTCCAGCTCCTGCTGCACCTAGCACCCCATCACCAAGCCCTGTTGCCGCACCTGCTCCAGTGGCTGCTGCGCCGGCACCCAAACCAGCTGGTGTAAGTCGTGGTGTTTCAGAGGGTTCTGCTGGCTGTGAAAAACCGGAATATCCTCGTGAAGCATTGATGAATGAAGAACAAGGGACAGTGCGTATACGTGTTCTGGTTGATACATCCGGCAAAGTTATTGATGCCAAAGTAAAAAAATCGAGTGGCAGCAAAATTTTAGATAAGGCGGCAACTAAAGCTTACAGCTTATGTACGTTCAAACCAGCAATGAAAGATGGCGTGCCTCAGCAAGACTGGTATGAAATTGAATATCCATTCGTAATTGAATAATCAACTGAATTAGCAAGAAATTAAAAATATTGGAGATAATATGATGAAAAAACCAACTCAACACCTAGTACGCTTCGCTTCTGCAAGTTTAATCGCAGCATGCTCTTTACTTCCATTAAGCTCGGTTTTTGCAGAAGAAACGAATACTCCTGTTGCAACAGCAACTACTGAAGCCACTTCAAATGCAAATACTCCAACTCCACCACCAAAGCCAGCAACTAGCGAAACTGTTAAAAATCCCTATGGCCTAGAAGCGCTTTGGCGTGAGGGAGATTTAGTTGCTAAATCTACTTTATTTATATTAGTACTCATGTCGATTGGTACGTGGTACATCATTATTTCTAAATTCTTACAGCAAGCTAAAGTAAAGCGCCAAGGTAAAGAAGCAGAGAAAAGTTTTTGGGAAGCAACTTCACTAGATAATGCAGCCGACAATCTAGAGCAAAGCAGTGCATATCGCTTTATTGCAGAAAAAGGCATTAATTCAACCAAATCACACGGCGGCTCTTTACTTGAACGTATTGACTTTAATACATGGGTAAGCATTTCAATTCAACGCGCAATTGAAAAAATTCAAAATCACTTAGGTGGTGGTTTAGCTTTCTTGGCAACAGTTGGATCAACGGCACCATTTGTTGGTCTTTTTGGTACGGTTTGGGGAATTTATCACGCATTAACAGCTATCGGCATTTCAGGTCAGGCATCTATTGATAAAGTTGCTGGTCCTGTCGGTGAAGCTTTAATTATGACAGCTATTGGTCTTGCAGTCGCAGTACCCGCTGTACTTGGTTACAACTGGCTAACTCGCCGTAATAAAGCAGTTATGGAAAATGTCCGTTCGTTTGGTTCAGATTTGCATGCGGTTTTATTAAGCGGAGAAATTAATACCAATAACTCCATTAACCGCAGCATTAAATAATCAGGAGTAAACATTATGGGTATGAGTGTTGGCTCTGAAGATGATGATGAAATGATTGGCACAATTAACACGACGCCTCTCGTGGATGTCATGTTGGTTTTACTTATTATTTTTCTCATTACAATACCGGTAGTTACACATACGGTTCCTGTGAAACTACCAGAAGAAAAAAATACGCCATATGCCACCACACCTGAAAATATTCAACTTTCTGTGAACAAGAAAGGAGATATTTTCTGGAATGAAAACTATGTGCCTAATAAAGAAATATTGCTATCAAAGCTTCAAGCAGTTGCACAAAAAAGGCCTCAGCCAGAGGTACACATTCGTGGAGATCAGCTTACCCATTTTGAGGCAATAGATCAGGTTATTAGCACCACCAAACAAGCCGGTATTGGCAAAATTGCCTTTGTTACTAGCCCTCCAGCCTCCCCGTAATTAACTTAAGGAGAATTTTATGGGTATGAATGTCGGCTCAAATAATGATGATGACGTGATGTTAGAAGTCAACATGACACCTCTTATTGATGTCATGCTGGTACTCATTATTATGTTTATTATTACCATACCTGCGCCAAACAACGCGATTAATATTAATTTGCCAAATGGTACACCGCCACCAACAAATGAAAAGCCACCTGAAGTCATTGATGTTCGTATTGATGCTGCTGGCAAAGTATTTTGGAATAACCAACAGGTTTCTGACCGCAAGGCACTAGAAACTTTATTTCAAGGTGTTATTGCCAAAAAAGATCAAGACCAGATCAAACTTAAACCTGACCAAATGGCTGAATATAAAAACGTAGCAATGGTTATGGCTACAGCACAGCGTTTAGGTGTCACTAAAATTGGAATTGTGAGCAGTAACTAATATTGCTTTTAAATCTATTCTATTACTTCATACGCTAACTGGAATTTTCGGTTAGCGTTTTTTTTGAAGGGAAATATTCAACTCTAAAATAATATCTCCACATTCATCATATTCTCCAGTTTCTATAAAACCCAATTTTTTATAAAGTTTTCCAGCATAATGATTAGATGATTTATACATAGTTCGAATTCGTTTAGCTCCTTTTGTAAATATTTCATCAATTGCAATTTGTAATGCTTCGGTACCATAACCTTTAGCTTGATTATTTTTATCAATCATAAAACGAAATAACCAGAATAATGTCTCATCAGGTGGATCAATTTCGACGCAATACATTAAGAACCCAATGACGTCATTATTGAAACAGATCACTCTTGGACAGTAATGTTCTTCCACTTTAGACTCAGCAATAGAATAAACATTTGGTTCAACATAGTCTTTTTGAGATTCATCCAATGATAATTTTGCGCATAGAAGCCAATTCTCACGATCTAGACTTTTCAAGTTAATCAAATTCAAAAATCCTTTAGAGATACATTTTCTTAGTTTAAGCAAAAAATATACCGAGAATAAAAAAAGCCTCCGAAGAGGCTTTTTTTATGACAGGTTAAAATTAGTCACCTGTATAACCTTTTAACTTTAAACGAGCAGCATGAAGTAACGGCTCAGTATAACCTGAAGGCTGTTCACAACCTTTAAAGATGAGATCAGAAGCTGCTTGGAAAGCAATGTTAGTTTCAAAATTAGCAGCCATTGGTTTATACAATGGATCATTCGCATTTTGCTCATCAACAATTTTTGCCATGCGTTTAAGTACTTCTTCAACTTGTTCACGAGTCACAATACCGTGACGTAACCAGTTTGCTACGTGTTGAGAAGAAATACGTAATGTTGCACGGTCTTCCATTAAGCCTACATTATTAATGTCAGGAACTTTCGAACAACCCACGCCTAAGTCAACCCAACGAACAACGTAACCTAAAATACCTTGGCAGTTATTTTCAAGCTCATTGTTGATTTCTTCTGCTGACCAGTTTGTTTCTGGTGCAAACGGAGGAGTTAACAAGTCATCTAATGACAACATTTCTTCAGCTTTCAACTGATCTTGACGTGCTTTAACATTCACTTGATGGTAATGCATCGCATGAAGTACTGCACCTGCTGGAGATGGAACCCAAGCACATGAAGCACCCGCATTTGGATGTGCAGCTTTAGTTGCCAACATATCTTTCATGCTATCTGGTTTTGGCCACATGCCTTTACCAATTTGTGCTTTACCTTGTAAACCAGTCTTCAAACCAATTGCAACGTTACGGTTTTCGTAAGCAGCAATCCATTTTTGTGTTTTTACGGCTTCTTTACGAACAACTGGTGCAGCTTCCATTGAAGTATGAATTTCATCACCAGTACGGTCCATGAAACCAGTATTAATAAAGATCGTGCGGTCTTTTGCAGCAGCAATACAGTTTTTCAAGTTTACAGATGTACGGCGCTCTTCATCCATAATACCGATTTTTAACGATTTAGGTGGTAAGCCAATCGCCTGTTCAGCACGTTCAAATAGCTCTACAGCAAACGCAACTTCTTCTGGACCATGCATTTTCGGTTTAACAATATACATAGAACCTTTACGAGAGTTCTTGTTTTCGTTTTCACTACGAATGTCCGCAACTGACAACAATGGCGTTACCAATGCATCCATAATACCTTCGAAAATCTCTTCCCCATCTACTAAAATTGCTGGGTTAGTCATTAAATGACCTACGTTACGAAGCAACATAAGTGAACGACCATGAAGTTTCGTTGTACCACCAATTAAATTTTTAATTTCGCGATCTTTATTTAAATCACGAACAATCGTTTTACCATTTTTCTCGATAGATTCTTGAAGCGTACCCTTCATTAAACCTAACCAGTTACGGTAACCTTCAACTTTTTCTTCAGCATCTACTGCCGCAACAGAATCTTCTAAATCCTGAATAGTAGTTACAGCCGCTTCGAATGTTAAGTCTTTAACACCCGCTAAATCAGTTTGACCAATTGGGCTAGATGCATCAATTTCGATAATGACATGAAGGCCATTACTTAAAAGAACAACTTCTGTAGGGTTCGCTTCTTCACCATTGAAACCAACGAACTGAGCTTCATGAGCTAAACCTGTTTTTGAACCATCTTTCAAAGTCACAACAAGTTTGTTTTGCTCAATCGCATATTTTGTCGCATCTGCATGTGAGCCTTGTGCAAGTGGGAAAACTTCATTTAAGAAGTTTTTAGCGAACTCAATCACTTTTGCACCACGTACAGGGTTATATCCTTTACCTTTTTCAGCGCCACCTTCTTCAGAAATTACATCGAAGCCGTAAAGTGCATCATATAAAGAGCCCCAACGCGCATTTGCTGCATTTAAGCTATAACGTGCATTACGTACAGGTACAACTAACTGTGGCCCTGCCAATAATGCGATTTCTTCATCAACGTTTTCAGTTGTAATTTGAAAATCTTCAACTTCTGGCAATAAATAACCAATTTCAGTTAAGAACGCCTTATAAGCACCCAATTCAAATTTATTGTTACGGTGCCATTCATCAATTTTTGCTTGTAATTCATCACGCTTAGCCAATAATGCTTTATTTTTTGGGCTAAGATCGACAACAACTTGCTCAAAGTTCTTCCAGTAAGTTTCACTATCTAAACCAGAACCTGGTAAAGCTTCATTTTCGATAAAATCGTAAAGTTCTTTAGCAATCGCTAACTTGCCTTTTTGAATACGTGCAGTCATTGTCTTTCCTGAAGTTGCTACTTTTTATACCAAGAGAATCCTAGTATACCGATTTAAATTAAGCTGAATACTAATATCACATTCCTAAATAGTAAGCATTTTCCCTTGTAAAACTATTGACAAAGATAAATTTTCCTATATAGGAAATATTAAAATTCTAACTAGGATTCCCAACAATTTATTCAATATTTAAAGATACTGAAACTAGACTTTTTGTTAACAGACAAAAAATTTCACTATCTTATTTTTCTAAAGCGTATTTAGTTATATCAAACTTTGCAGTCTGAAAAAGCATTATTTAACTAAATTTATCTATTTTTGTTGTAAAAAAAAACGCCCTATAAAGAGCGCTTTTCATATCTATTTTTTATGCGTTTTTAGTTTCATCAATATGGCGATGTTCAGAATGCAAATATTCATCCGATTGCATTTCCAATAAACGCGAACGAGTACGCTCAATCTCAAAGGCTAATTTTTCACCTTGATAAATATCAATAATACTATCTTGCGAAGTTAAAAGTAACTTTACTCCACGATCATAAAACTCATCGACTAGATAAATAAAACGACGTGTACCTTCAGATAAGAAATCTGTTAAATGCGGAACATTACTTACCAGAACCGTATTATAGATATTTGCAATTTCAATAAAATCTGCTGGGCTACGTGGTTTAAAGCAAAGTTCAGAAAACTCACACCACAACACATCTTCTGTATGTCCTAGAGTCTCGACAACACGATTATTAATCACAATCGGTTCTTGAGAATGAGCTTGTGTGTGTGTTAAAGCACTAAAACGTTCCGCCATCCAACTTTGCACTTCATTACTTAATGGTGATTTAAATAATTGAGCTTGTTTTAAGACACGTAAACGATAATCCACACCTGCATCTACGTTTAAAACAGTACAGTTCTTTTTAACCATTTCAATTGTTGGCAAGAAACGGTCACGATGAATACCGTTTTTATATAAACCGTCTGGTGCAATGTTTGATGTAGCAATCAATGTCACGCCACGAACAAACAATTTTTGGAATAAATCACTTAAGATCATTGCATCAGTTACGTTTGATACAAAGAACTCATCAAAACAAATAACGACTGCATCTTTATAAATTTGGTCAGCCACAATTTCAAGTGGATTACGTTGACCAGAAAGCTTGTTTAATTCTTTATGAACATGTTGCATGAAATGATGAAAATGCATACGTGTTTTACGACGAAATGGCACTGACTCATAAAATTGATCCATAAGCCAAGTTTTTCCACGGCCTACTCCACCCCACATATAGACACCTTTAGGTGAGGTTTGGCGGCGAAAACGACGGAAAGCTTTTTTAGAGGCTTTATAACGGTTTAAAAGTTCTTTCCATACACGGTCTAATTCTTGCACTGCCTGTGCTTGCGCTTCATCTGCCATAAACTGGCCTGAAGCTAAAGCCTCAGCATAGCGTTCTGCTGGGGAAGAAGGTGAGAATGCAGTACTATGAGAAGATTTTAAATTTAACATATCGTTTTATTTCAATTTTAACTGATAGGAGTATAGCGAACATTTTGTTCAACCACATTAGCTTTTAGCATCAAGAATTACGAAGATGACTCTTTGCCATATTGTCGAGGACTCTGTCCAAACCATCGTTTAAATGCATGATTAAATGCCGCTGGTTCAGAATAACCGAGTAAGTCGGCAATAACTTCTATTGAGTATTCTCTATATTCCATAAGCTTTAATGCCTTATTCTTGATAATTTGTTCACGAATTTGCTTATAACTCGTATTTAACTGTTGCAATTGATGCCTTAAAGTCCTTTCAGGCATTTTCAATGCAAAAGCTGTTTCCGCCATGCTCGGGATAATTCCTTGTTGCAACTCAAGATAATCTTGCACACATTGTATGATATGTGGAGTTTGGTGATCTTGTTGATTTAATCTTGTTATTTCTGTAATACATTTTGATTCATAAATACGATGTGTAATGATATCCGCAGAAGGAATTTTGATTTCAAGCACATCCTTGCTTAGGCTAAATGCTGCATATTTACCATTAAAGTGCACATCATCGCCATAGTATGCAAAATAGCGAGATAAGGTCTCTGAATCTGTTGGTTTTTCAAATGGAAGTTCTATACGCATAGCGGGCATTTCTAATCCCATCATCATATAAATATCTTGAATAAATTTATAAGTTCCTGAAACTTCACATTGTGCCCGCAACTGTCCCACTTGGGTTTTCAAATCAACAGGCAAATAATTTAAGATGGTACGCTCATCCGTTTCATAAAGCCCTAAAGCACCAAACAAATGTGTAAGTCTTTGATATTTTATCCCTTTACTTAATGCAGTTTGAACATCATTACTTGTTACAAGCAACATAAGTAGTGGTCCGTAACCGGCCAAAGCATAATGCTGTCCAATGAATAGACCCTTTTCAGGTTCAACATTTTCGCTAATAATTTGTTGTATATCCCATTCTAGGCGATCATGAATTGTGGAGCTCGGATCTAAAGCATCAACCTTAATTCCTATACCAGCCAAACGTGAGTCGACATCAATGCCCGCATTGCGCATTCCTTGAATTAAATACATTAAACCAAGTATCGACCGTTTCATTCTTCTATCAATTTCCCTAGACTCAAATGTTTTACTATAAAGAAGAAAGAAAATTAATTGCCGAATCTATCAATTTTCACGTCGATACAATCATGTTTAAACTGATCAAAAAACGTTAGTCTTGCCTGCAATCCTCTTTTCAGCTTATGCAGGGTTTCCAATGCTAAACACAAAGCAAGATGCTATTCAAAAAACTAAAATCGCTATTATTGGTGCTGGATTTGGTGGCCTAGCAATGGCAATTCGCTTACTGCAAAATCAACAGCAAGACTTTGTTATTTTAGAAAAATCAGACGATGTCGGCGGAACTTGGCGCGAAAATCGCTACCCTGGTGCGGCATGTGATGTTCAATCTCATATGTATTCTCTCTCATTTGCCCCTAAAACAGACTGGTCGAAACGTTATGCTGAGGGACCAGAGATATTTGAATATATTCAAGATATTACAGAAAAATATAAGATTAAAAATTACTGTAAGTTCAACCACGATGTAACTCATGTCCAATATGATGAAATGCGTCACGTGTGGACTCTTGATTTTAAAAATCAGCCTTCGATTAAAGCTCAATTTGTTGTTTTTGCATCAGGCCCCCTACACATCCCACAAATCCCCCATATTCAAGGCATCGAAAAATTCACAGGAAAAGTTTTTCATTCCTCACAGTGGGAACACGACTATAACCTAAATGGTAAATCAGTCGCATCTATTGGTACTGGTGGTAGCGCGATTCAATATATTCCAGAAATAGCTGGAGATGTTAAACAGCTCTATGTATTCCAAAGAACGGCAGCTTGGGTAATACCACGAGATGAACGTAAATACTCTCGTTTGAGTAAAGCATTATTCAAATCTTCTAATCTTTATCGTCAAATTCATCGTAGTCGTCTTTATTGGAGTAATGAGTCGCGCGTTGTACCCATTGTTCAACCCCAAATTATGAAATATGGTCAAAAATTGGCAGAAGCTTTCATTCGCTTCCAAGTGAAAGATAAAGAAGTAGCCAAGAAACTTACACCTGACTTTGTGATGGGATGTAAACGTATTCTTATTTCAAATAAATATTTCCCTACATTTAACCGTAAAAATGTTGAGCTAGTAACGGATAATATTCAAGAAATTAAAGAAAACAGTATTATCACTAAAGATGGTAAAGAACGATCTATTGATTGTTTAATTTACGGTACAGGTTTTATTACTGACCCACGTATTTATTTGAAACATTTCACATGTATTGGACGCAATCAAATCGAGTTAAAACAGGCGTGGAAAAAAGGTGCTGAAAGTTATTATGGCATTATGACTAAAAACTTTCCTAATCTGTTTCAATTGGTCGGCCCTAATACAGTATTAGGTCATAATTCGGTTATTTTTATGATTGAATCTCAAGTAAATTACATTTTACAACTCATTCAACTCGTAGAAAAGTCTGGGCAAAAAGCAATTGAGATCAAACCGGAAGTTCAAGATGCTTTTAACGAACGGGTTCAAACTCAGCTTCAAGGAACTGTGTGGCAAGCTGGAGGTTGTAGTAGTTGGTATCAATCTGCCGATGGAAAAAACTTTTCACTATGGCCCACCTATACATGGAAGTACTGGTTAGAAACGCGCAAAGTTAATCCTAAAGATTATTTACTCTTAAATAAAAGCGCACAGAGCTATGCAGCTTAAAATGTTCAAGACATAATAGGTGGGTTAAAACAATCCACCTATTATTATATGCAATCTTTTTATCTCATCATTCAAATTTTTTTAGCACTCGCTTCCGGCTATTTTCTAGCACCCAAACTATCTTTAAATATCCAAAAGTTTATTTTTAAAATACTGCCCTATTTTTCGTATATTCTCTTAGCTAGTGTAGCTTTAGAATTAACACTAGCACTTGATCAAATTGAGAATCCTTCTGCCATAATTCCACCCGCTATCATTATTGCACTTACAACATCTTTTGGTTCTTTCTTTACCTGTTTATTAGCTTATACAATTTTTGATAAACAGAGTGTCAAAGGCAAAATTTCACTTCAACTTTTTGTAAATGCTTTAAAAAATATTGCAAAGGCCTTTCTTGCTTTAGGCGTCGGTGTTCTATTAGGAGCTATTGCCACTCAATTCAACTCACATATAGCCTTTAATAGTTGGTATTTATTATTACTATTTATTTTCTTAATTGGTATTGAACTTGCCTTCACTCATTTCAACCGTATGTGGTTAAGCTGGAAGATTTTAATTGTACCTTTGGCTGCATTTATCGGCTCATGTATAGCGGGCTTCTTTAACTACTTTTTTCTTAGCAAGCATTTTGCACTGAATGAGACGTTAGCATTAGCGCAAGGTTATGGCTGGTATTCAATGTCAGGGATCTTATTTACGCAATTACACTCGGCAGAACTAGGTGGTATTGCATTATTAACTGATTTATTTAGAGAAATTGTGGCTATATTTTTAATGTATACAATGGGATGGCGTTTTCCACGCCCTGCTATCTCAAGTGCTGGCGCAACATCAATGGATGTTACTTTAGCCATGGTAAAACAGTCATGTGGTACACATTATGTACCACATGCCATGATGAGCGGCTTATTATTAAGCCTACTCGCCCCGCTATTAATTAGCTTATTCCTAAATTTTTAAGCAATTGAAGTAAGAATAGACTTCAACATTTCTGTTGGATTTTCTGCTTTAGTAATCGGTCGACCAATAACCAAGTGTGTAGAACCATCAAGCATAGCTTGCTTCGGAGTCACAATACGTTTTTGGTCATCTGCATTTGAACCTTCCGGACGAATACCGGGTGTTACTAAAGAGAAGTCTTGTCCAATCAAGTCGCGAAGAATTTTAGCTTCTTGTGCAGAACAAACCACACCATCTAATCCACTTTCTTTAGTGAGTTTAGCTAAGCGTTTTACCTGCTCTACTGGCTCAATATCTAAACCAATATCTTTTAAATCTTCACGTCCCATTGAAGTTAACACAGTAACCGCAATTAGTTGAGTTTGATAGTTACCTGCTTTTAAGCGTTCTACACAAGTTTCCATCATTTTACGGCCGCCTGAAGCATGGACGTTGACCATCCACACTCCTAAATCAGCTGCTGCACAAACAGCCTGAGCGGTAGTATTTGGAATATCATGAAATTTAAGATCAAGAAAAACTTCAAAGTTTTGTTCTTGAAGTTTTTTTACAACAGATGGGCCTTCATGAGTAAAAAGCTCTTTACCCACTTTTACACGACATAAAGTAGGATCAAGTTGTTCAACAATTTTTAAAGCGTCATATTGGCTTTTTGCATCTAACGCAACAATGATACTCAAGAGACTTTCTTCCATCACATAAAATCAGCATCATTATAATAGACAAGTCATCAAGTAATAAAGGAATGTATAAGGAAGGCTTTCAAATTTAGAGACAATAATGTTATAGAGACTTATTTTTAGAAAAATACAAAGAAGAACAGTCTAATAAATTAAGGAAAATACTACTCTTTACTCATTAATAAAGAGTAGTACGGGGATTATAGCGGAGTAGAGTTTTTATCTTGCGGATAAATATCTACAACGGTTTTTTCATGTCTTACATTTGCAGCTGCCTCAGCTGCTGCTAATTGAGCACTTTGGATTTGTTCTTTTCTTAAATGGTCAATATCTTTACGCAGGCGTTTAATTTCCCAACCTTTTTGGAATACTCTGAAAACCTGCACACCTAATAAAAGACCAACCACAGTTCCTAGTACCAATGTGAGTAGCAATAATAAGCCTAAACGCATAGCTGGAACTTGGGTAAATAACAAATCAACAGAAAGTTCTGTTGGATTCTGCAAAACAAGTGCTAAAGAATAGCCAAATACAACAATAAGCAATGCAATTAAAATATAACGCATAGGCACCCCGCTTATAAATTTTTATTTATTTCCCGGATTCGTTGACTGCATCACGCAGTGCTTTACCGGGTTTGAAATGTGGAACAGCTTTAGCTGCCACTTCTACTGATCTTCCTGTTTTAGGATTACGACCAACTCTTGGATCACGGTGGTGTAAAGCAAAGCTACCGAAACCACGGATTTCAATTCGATTATCAGTTGATAGGGCCTCTATCATTTGATCAATCATAATTTTAACCGCCTCTTCCACCAAAGGTTCAGCTAAGTGTGGGTTTTTCAGCGCAATGCGTTCAATCAAATCAGACTTATTAAGAGCTTCAGTAGTCATCTACGACCTCGTTATTTATTGCTACTCTATGTCGTCTGATAATAACCTGTTTAAATACAAAACGGTAGCGCAGTATGTTGAATACTAGGCTACCGTTTACAGTAATTTGTATAAAAAGTACAATTCCGTTACATGAAACTGTACTTTGTTAACCTATTACTTCATTTGTGCTTTAATCAAATCACCAATAGTCTTAGGACCATTTTCTTGATTTGTTGTTGCTGTACGCAAGCTAGCAACTGCTTCTTTCTCTTCAGCTTCATCTTTTGCTTTAACAGACAAGTTAATAGAGCGAGATTTACGATCAACGTTGATGATTTTCGCTTCAACTTCTTGACCAACTTCTAAGAATTTAGTTGCATCTTCAACGCGGTCACGGTTGATTTCAGAAGCTTTAAGAGTAGCTTCTACTTCGTCAGCCAACTTAACAGTTGCGCCACGAGCATCAACTGCAGTTACAGTACCTTTAACTAAAGCACCGCGTTCGTTAGCAGCTAAGAAATCATTGAACGGATCGCTGTTCAATTGCTTGATACCAAGGCTGATACGGTTACCTTCAGCGTCTACAGACAAGATAACAGCTTCAACAGTGTCACCTTTCTTGTAACGACGAATAGCTTCTTCACCTTGCTCGTTCCAAGAAATATCAGACAAGTGTACTAAACCGTCGATACCGCCGTTCAAGCCAATGAAGATACCAAAGTCAGTGATAGACTTGATAGTACCAGATACTTTTTCGCCTTTCTCATGAGCTTTAGCAAACTCTTCCCATGGGTTAGCACGAGTTTGTTTGATACCAAGGCTGATACGACGACGTTCTTCGTCAACTTCAAGAACCATAACATCAACTTCATCACCAATCTGAACAACTTTAGATGGGTGGATGTTTTTGTTAGTGTGGTCCATTTCAGAAACGTGAACTAAACCTTCAACGCCTTCAGCGATTTCAGCGAAACAACCGTAGTCAGTTAAGTTAGTTACACGAGCTTTAACGATAGAACCTTTAGGGTAACGGCTCATGATCGCTAACCATGGATCTTCGCCTAATTGTTTAAGCCCTAAAGATACGCGGTTACGCTCACGGTCAAATTTAAGTACTTTAACAGTAACTTCTTGACCAACTTCAACAACTTCTGAAGGATGCTTGATACGTTTCCAAGCCATATCTGTGATATGGAGAAGACCATCAATACCGCCAAGATCAACGAATGCGCCGTAATCAGTAAGGTTTTTGATTGTACCTGTAACTGTTTGACCTTCTTCAAGTTGAGCAAGTAATGCTTCACGGTCAGCAGAAGATTCTGCTTCCATAACAGCACGACGAGATACAACAACGTTATTACGTTTAGCATCAAGTTTGATTACTTTAAACTCTAACTCTTTACCTTCAAGGTGAGTAGTGTCACGGATAGGACGAGTGTCAACTAATGAACCTGGTAAGAATGCACGAACAGGACCGATGTCAACAGTGAAACCGCCTTTAACTTTACCAGAGATAACACCAGTAACGATTTCGCCATCTTCAAAGATTTTTTCAAGTTTAGTCCAAGTTTCAGCACGCTTAGCTTTTTCACGTGATAAAACTGTTTGACCCATACCATTGTCAAGAGCTTCAACAACTACGTCAACAGTATCACCAACCTGAACTTCAAGTTCACGTTGTTCATTTAAAAATTCAGCACGGTCAACAATGCCTTCAGACTTTAGGCCAGTGTCAACAGTTACCCAGTCGCTATCGATGTTTACAACAACACCTTGGATGACTGCACCCTTTTCAACGTTGAGGTTTAATTCACTTTCTTCAAAGAGGGCTGCAAAAGATTCGGTCATGATATACCTGATAAATTCAGCGGTCTTGGATCAGACAAGGCCGGTTTAGTTAAGTATCAACATAGTCTTTATAGACTGATCAAGCTATGCGTCAACTGATAATTCTATTTGCTAAATGGTACGGCTATCGACATAATCAACCATCAACTTAAATACCTGATCGATCGTTAATTCCGAACTATCAATGATATAAGCGTCTTTGGCTGGCTTGAGCGGAGCAACTTCTCGCTCCATATCTCTTTTGTCACGCGCCTGTATATTAGCTAAAATGTCGTTTATTTTAGCATCTAGGCCCATGCCCTGCAACTGTTTTACTCTTCGCTCAGCACGCGACTCAGCAGAAGCAGTCAGATAAATTTTTGCATTTGCTTCTGGAAAAATAGCTGTAGCCATATCACGGCCATCTGCAACTAAGCCAGGTTTTTGTGCAAAAGCTCTTTGTCTCTCAAACAATGCCTGTCTAAGTTCAGGAATTGCTGCAACTTTCGATGCATATTCACCCACACGTTCTGTACGAATTGTTTGAGATACATCTTCGCCATCTAGAAAAACTAGAATGCCTGCTGGGGAAGTTTCAAATTTAATATCCAATTGACGTGCATATTGAATACATTTGTCGAGTTGACTGTCTAATTTCTCTAATAAATCGTGCTTATGTAATGACAACCCCAATAAACGATATAAGGCACCAGAATCGAGTAAATGATATTGATAATATGCTGCAAGTTTTGCCGCCAATGTTCCCTTACCCGAACCACTCGGACCATCAATAGTAATAATTTGAACTGTCATTGAACTCTCACTAAGAAGCAACTGCTTTAGCTAATCTCGAAAAGCCTAGTGTAATGGCTAGTTTTAGCTGTGCAAGGATTAATTTACTTACCACTGGAGCTTTTGCCGTTAACTCGATGCGATATGTAACTAAAGTTATGTATGGGGTGATTTCAGAAAACTCGATTCGACCTAAATGGTGTTTAATCAAAGGATTGTCTATTAATTTATATTCAATGCTTTTATTTTCTTCAAGCAAGGTAATTTCTTCTTTAATTGGCTTGATTGGGCCAAACCCCATACGACGAACTGAACCTAAACCATCAGGTCTTTTAGAATCTGCTGAGTCTTTCACACGTACGACTTGTAATGGCGCAAAAGCAGTATTGTAAGTTGCATGTTTAGAAAGCAAATTAAATACGTCACTAAGAGGAGCGTTAAATTCTTTTTTTACGGTAATTACATTACGCATTGAATATTCCTTATTAAAAAACATGGCAGTAAAATCGCGTTAGTTTGCCATAAGCTCGTGTTACTTTTTAATCATTTAAGGACGTTTTCTGTTGTTTTTCTTGTTTCTTTTGCTCGCGTCTTTGTTTAAAAAAATGACTGAGTTGTTGAGCACATTTTTCTTTTAAACAACCTTGTTGAAAGGTAAATCTATGATTGTAATAACCATCTTGTAGTAACTGACGAGCACTTACCAATGAACCTGCTTTAGGTTCTGTTGTACCAAAAACCACATGTTTGATTCTTGCATGTACTAATGCACCTACACACATTGTGCACGGTTCAAGAGTGACATATAAAGTCGCATCGTCAGGTAATCGATAATTATTTAATGATAAGCATGCTGCACGGATAGCTTGAATTTCTGCATGTGCAGTTGGGTCTAACAAACTAATTGGAGCATTATAGCCAGATCCAATCACTCGATTTTGGCTTACTACAATCGCACCAACAGGAATTTCACCCTGTTGTGCAGCTAATTCAGCTTGCTCGTAAGCAAGCTGCATCCAATATTCATCACTATATTCAGTCATGTATTTAGATGATCACACCGTGTTGTCTAAGTAACGCATTCCAGCTATCTATTGAAGTCACTGGCGGACAATCAGCTAATATGCCTCTTAAGCTTAAGTCTTCACATGGTTTCCATTCTGGTGATAAATCTTTATCAACCAACCGCGCACGAACCCCTTCAACAAAGTCAGGATGACGAATTTTCCACTCAGAAATCTGAGCTTCAAGATCAAAAACCTCATCCCAAGAATGTATCTGTTTACCCCATTGCCACAACAACCAAGTGATTGCCGCAGTACTAGGAGATCCTTTTTGTAAGTTCTCACTCGCTTGACGTAACCAATCACTGCTCGCATCACGCAAGCTCACAATAGCTTGATAATCTTGTTCAAAATTAAAACCGCGGCAAACGCTATGAATCACATCAAGTGAGTTTTGTAATGGACCTGCCGCAACCGGACGATGCAAACTATTTAAAGTATCATCAATTGCGCGGAAATCCCCTGCAGGATAATGAGCCCAATTAATATTTAAAACTTTTTGCAAAACATTATCACGCTGTGCTTCACAAATATGTGTAGCCCAACCGATGCTATATGCGCCAGCGGCTGTCATGATTGAACCAGTTAAACCAGTAAACAAGCCTATTGGACCACGATCTGCCAAGAAGCGGCTCGCCCCCACATCTGGATATAAACCAATATTAATTTCAGGCATTGCTAAACGAGAATATGGAGTTACTAGACGGAATGGTGCTGCCATAAACAAGCCCAAACCACCACCCATAACATAACCTTCGCCCCAAACAACCACAGGCTTAGCATAATTATGTAAGAGTAAATCTAAAGCATATTCTTGCTGGAAAAACTTATTCGCTGTGTCTACTTCTTGATTGATAACAAGTTGACGTAATTTTCTAACATCACCACCTGCACAAAAAGCTTTTGGTGTAGTTGAATCTAACCAAATTGCCTTAACGCTCTCATCATCACGAAAATCTTCAAATACTCGTAATAATGCCGTTACGATTGATTCATCTAAAGCATGCAATGATTTAGGACGATTCAAACGTACTATACGCCAGCCGTTTTTTGCTTCTTCGACCACCAAGTCTGGGTGATAGTTATTTAGATTGGGAGAGTTCATCATGCGTCCAATTGCCAGTCTATGGGCTCAATGCCATGTTGTTTCAAATATTGATTTGTTTTTGAGAACACTTTGCATCCAAAAAAACCACCTCTGTTTGCAGCAAGGGGCGATGGATGTGCTGCGGTTAAAACCAAGTGTTTATCTCTATTTATACGTTGTCCTTTGCGCTGTGCATAAGCACCCCACAAAATAAATACTACATGTTCTCTTTGCTCATTCAGGACATCAATGACTTCATCAGTAAATGCTTCCCAACCTTGCTTTTGATGTGAGGTTGGCTGTCCAGCTTCGACAGTAAGCACACTGTTCAGTAAAAGCACACCTTGTGTAGCCCATTTCGTTAAGTCGCCATGACGAGGAGCTGGAATACCCAAATCTGTATGTAATTCATGAAAAATATTACGTAAAGATGGTGGTAATGCAATACCTTTTTGAACGGAGAAACTTAATCCATTTGCTTGGTTTGGTCCATGATATGGATCTTGTCCAAGAATAACGACCTTCACATCAGCCAATGGTGTCGTATTTAGAGCACTAAAAATTTGTTTACTCGGTGGATATATTATTTTTTGTGCTTGCTTCTCTTGAAATAAGAAATCGCGCAAATTATCCATTTGAGGGCTTAACAAAAAAGGCGCTAAAGATATTTTCCAGCTTTCTTCTAATTGAACTTTACTGAGTTTATCTTGCTGTTGCTCAGTTAATTGCATTAATGTCATCCTAGATCAATTTTCAATTCTACAAATACTGTAAGTAATTCGATTTATACTTCGACTTGTAAATCAACTTGAGGATTATTAAATTTAATCCCATTTTTCAAGTCTTCATACATTTGAGGATTTGCCCACTCTATCTGAATTTGTTCTGAAAAAACAATTCCATCGAGACTTAAAATCCCCATTTGTTCATTTTCAATATCTTCAATAAAGCTTTGTGCATATCCAGTATCAGTCTCATGAACAATAACTGAATAAACCTCAACATCACCTTCCCCATTTTGAGTGATGGTTGATTGTAAAACTTGCTGAGCTAGATAAAAGAAAATACGTGAAAACTGTTCAGCCGAAGGCGAAACAGGTAAAGAAATCCAACGAGCACTAAAAGTCTGACAAGCATCAATGTATTGAGAATCATCTTTTTCCCAAAAACAGATTGCATGATCAAAGCTGTCAATAAGGTCTTTTATTACCCCTTTTAGAAGCCCAAAATCATAAACCATTTGTCCATGATCTAATTTCGAAGCTTTAAGCAATAATTCGACTTTATAGCTATGTCCATGAATTGATCGCTTACAACGATCCGATGTACAGTTTCGTACAACATGTGCATTTTCAAACTTAAATAACTTACGAATTAACATGTGCCAAATCGATCATTCCTTCTAGGAACATTATTATAAAGCAAAAGACGAAAACTTCGCACCACTTTTCAATTAGAAACAATTAGCGAAAAGTATGATAAGACTTGTGAAGAAATATTGAAGATAAATATATAGAAAACTTATCTTCATTTTATTTTGTCATTAGAGAAGTTTCTAAATATGACTTTTTAACAACATGATAAAAACAAATAAACCAAAATTTTTCAATCAGTTAAATGGTGACATGTTTCTAGAATAAACATAAACCTGCTTATCATTACGCATTAGTGCACTTGTAAATTGTCTTTTTCGATTATTTAGCACGACCTCAATTTGTGCTTGAAAAAAACTCGACTTTACATCTAATAAGCTATTCACTTCAGTTCTCTTTTGAGTGTCGACTGTTGAAAAAGCATTCAATTGCCATAATTCATCAACATTTTGAAAGAATTTTAAATTTTGTTGGCGCATCTGAAGCTCTTTTTCTACCGCCCCTAAATCTAATTTTGGATCAATACTCGCTAAAACTAATGGCGAGGCGGTATTAATATTCACTTTTGTATTTTCAGGTAATGCAGAAATATAAGGAGCAATTAAATCATATTTCTTACCGTCAAACCCTCTTACTAATTTTAACTCTTCAATACGATGAAATTTAGCATTTGAAGCTAAATAGCTAGGATCAAGACCTTCATAATAACTGCTTTCAGCACCCATAGGCCCAGATGGTTCGTCATCTGGATCTTGCCAATCGATGACTGCTTGACTTAACTCTGCTGGCAAGCCTACACGTACAAGTAATCGCTCAAACCAATTTTTAGCAGCTTCGTTTACCTTACCTTCATTCGTCGTCAAATTGTTTAGGTTAAATTTGCCTGACTCATCCAATAAACGTCCTGATACTGATCCATCTTCTATTGGAAAAGGTGGCATCGGCTGTGCCCATGTTTCTTTTAAATGATCAACGCCACCTGCATTGTTTGCATCTTGGATTAATAATTCAGAAAAAAAGGCCTCTGCACTTTTTGCATACAGTAATGACTGATTTTGACGCATCAAATAGCCAGTATTTTCCATCGTATTGGTTTGATGCTTTGCAATAGAGGCAGCTAAAATTGTAGCCAAAGCAACCATAATTAGAATGGTGAGCAAAGCAACGCCTTGCTGGCTTTTTTTATAATGCAACACTATCCCACTCCTTTATTGGAGAGCGATAAATCACCTTGATTTAAGCTATAAATCCACTCATAACTTACACCAGCAACTGTGAGTTGTATTTTTATTCCTTTCGGCAACTTTCTAAATTCTTCAGGTTTTGTAGGATCAATATTAATTTCTGGCCACTTTGTCACTTCTTGAGGCGTGAGTACCATAATTTGAAATTGTTCAACTTGGCTCAACAGCGTACTTGATAGTGGTTGCTCTCTGTTTGAAGTATTTAAATTACTATATTTAAGACGATAAAGCTTTTTTTGATCAGGATCATATCGATATTCGATACGCTCAAAAGGTGACAACCCTTGTTTTAAGGGATCCGTAACACCAGCCTTACTAAAGTGAAGAACTTGATTATCAAGTTCTAAGGCTGGACGTAGTTGCCCGCCTTGATTAGCCGATAAAGGTATAATTTGCAACGTATCACGTAAAATTTGTTGATAAGCATCTTGTAATTCGAATAACTGTACTTCGTGTTGTGCATTACGATCACGGACTTTTAATAAATAATCAAAGATCTTCCAACCCAACAAAGATAGAACAGCAAAAATTGCAATTGCAACTAAAAGCTCAACTAAAGTAAATCCTGAGCGAGGATTAACAAAGCGAAGCTTTGTCTGAGCGCAAGACGAAGAGCTGTGCTCGGAGTAACCTCTCATCATCTGCTCCGATCGTGCCGTAAGACGAGAAACTAGACTTCTCGAGCGAAGATATTTATTTTTTATCATTATTTTGCTTTCATTGGATAATTAAAAAATACCAAGTGGGTAATACCATTTTGAACTTTCCCTTTATCAGAATCATATAAGCTAATTTGCAAATCCACTTTCTGAACATTCGGGCTGACTGTAGATTCAGCAGATTTATCAATCTGCCAGGTTTCACCTTGAGAAGTAACTTGTTTACTTTGAGTACCTTGAAGCCATTCTTGATTTATCTCCATTAAGGCAACTTCATTCATTGCTACAAACTGAGCTTTTGTTCTAAGAATTGCATTTGAGGTAGATTGGGTATATTGCATGGCCACTTTAGTTAACGCGACGGCAGCTACCGCAAAAATTGCCAAAGCTACCATTACCTCTAATAGAGTAAAGCCTTTAGATTTCATTTATTTTACCCAAATGATCAATCTGTATTTCTGAACCAATTGGTTTTTGTTCAAAGTAAAACTGTATTTTAACTGTTTTAGCTTCACCATTTCCAAACCAGATTAACTGCGGAGCCTGCCCGCCAATTAAATCTGTATTCGTAGCTTTTGAATAGGTTTGACCATCTAAAGGTTGTACTGTAAACGATACATGTTTAGGCAATTGGCGTGTAGTAAATTCTGGGTATTTCTGCCAACGATTTTTTAAATCTTGTACCTGTAATTTACTCTGATCGTGGTATTCATACAGCTCATAAGAAAATGGAGAAACATCAGTTTCACTCATAGTGGATAGGGCTAAAACACGAGACTGGTCAAGTGACTCTTTACCAATTTTATGTGCATCAAGCAAAAACAACTCTCTTGCTTGCATCGCTTTCTTTTGGTCAACACCACCTATATTAAGTACAACAAGAGAGGTCATAATAGTCATAATAACAATCACCACCATCACTTCAATGAGGGTAAAACCTTTTTGTGATTTAGGCGGTGATTGAGATTTCATATCGACCTATTAAGCATATTGTTCAACAGTTTGTTTAGGTAAGGCTAATGCCTGATCAATATAAGCCACTCTTAAAGTGTCCCGTGAACCTAAATAGCGTTGGTAAAAACTTGAGTTGAGAATAGCTGCTGCACCATGCGTTAACGACCAAATAGAAGCCAGATAATCTCGAGTTGTCATATTGCTTTGAATCGATTCTAAATAGTGATCTGTCATGCGAATGATAATTCGTAATCGCTGTTTACGCACTTGATAAAGCTCATTAAAAAGGTGATGCACACCCTGAGCCGTAATCGAAAGTTTTTCCTCAATTTGATGAAATAAAACTGTCCGTTCAGGATGGTGTAAATGATGCAGCATAAAAAAGGCCAAATGTTCTGGAAAGGCCTTTTCAGTATCTTGAACCATTTCGAGTAACATACGTTCATTACGAATAATCAACAGCATGTACAATTCATCTTTACTTTGAAAGTGTTTGTACAAAGTTCCTTTTGCTAAATCAAGCTCAGCAGCCAAGACATCAAGTGTCATTCCGGCTTCGCCATTTTCTAGCAATAATTGCTCCGCAACCTGAAATATTAATACTTCTCTTGCTCGGAACTGAGCCTGACGATCCATCTTCACGCAATTACTCTCTTATATAGTTTCTATAACTTAAATCGCTTTTAGCAAGTTCTCAAAATTTTGTGAGGTGATCATTGCAATTTCCTCAACCGATTTATCATATACATCGCTGAGCGCTTTGGCTACATAAGGTACATATTTTGGTTCATTTGTTTTTCCACGGTATGGAACAGGTGCTAAATAAGGGCTATCTGTTTCAATTAAAAGCCGATCTAATGGCACTTGTTTGGCTACATCACGCAAGTCTTGTGCATTTTTAAATGACACAATACCTGAAAAAGAAATGTAATAACCACAATCCAGAACAGCCTTTGCTGTTTCCCAATCTTCGGTAAAACAATGCAAAATTCCATGAGTGGAGTTTTCAGCACGAATAATATCTACCGTATCATGCTTTGCTGAACGCGTATGAACGACAACCGGTTTTTTTACAGTTTTCGAAGCTTGGATATGTCTTGCAAAACATGCCTTTTGCTCTTCAACAAAATCTGTACTGTGATAGTAGTCCAGTCCAGTTTCACCCAGAGCCCATACTTTTTTCGACTGAGCCAATTCAATCAAGTATTCGGTCGTGGCACGAGCCATTGTATCGACATCTTCGCAAGGATGAACACCTACTGTATAACCAACGTCTTCATGTCTCTTTGCAATCTCTGCTAGTGCAATGTGGTCATCAAGATCAACGGATATTGCCATAAATTTAGACACACCTTCTGCTCGCGCTGCTGCAAGCGCAAGGTCCAGATCGCCGTTATAAGGCGTTAAATCTAACATCGTTAAATGGCAATGCGTATCAACAAACACTTTTCTATCCTATTTGATTACATGGTATAACTTGGACGATCTAGAGACATACTACCAGCCAAAACTCTTTCTGCCTCAGCTTTATAGTAAATTCCCTTATCTCCACTTAATTGAATAGCAAAACCTTGAGGTTTAAATCCACTCTGCTTGTACGATATCCAAATCACCTTACCCGTAAGAGGAATTTTTTGAGACTGCTCAGGCAAAGTAGCTAAAATGAAAATTTCTTGTCCCATTTTTACTTTTTGTTTTGATGGTACAAATAGGCCTCCACCTTGCACATATCCCATATAGCTTGCTTGTAAAGTAGCTCTATCAGGAATATTTACCTGAATAATCCCCCCCATTTGCGGCTGCATAATCTTCCCCTTAAACATTCATTAACGTTATAAACAATTGATCTATAATAAGTTGACTTTGTACATTTTGCTCAACAAGCTTTTTTGCTTGTTGTAGTTCACTATAAATATTGAATAAGCTTTCTAAATCGTAATATGGAATTAATTGATCAAAATCTAAATCTGTATTTTTCTGCGGTTGATTTAGCTTGACACAAATTAAATCTCCCAACAAGTACTCAAAAAGTACGATAAAATCGCTAAAACTTAATTCTTTTTGCCATTTTCCTGAGAAAAATAAAGGCATATTTTTTTGAGCTACAATTTTTAGCCAGTCATTTAAGAAAGTCTGTCGTTTAGTAAACCAATCACTTTTTGCAATTTCTATAGCTTGTAAAGGCATATCATTAGATAGACCAAGCAATAAATCAGGTTGGACTTCTGCAATTTCAGATAAATGCTCATTCAAATATGAAGTAGCCTGCTCATATGAAATGCGGTCTAAAGCAAAGTGCTGCAATCGGCTACGAATAGTGGCTGGTAATTTAAGATAGTGATCGGCCAATAAAATTAAAACAACACGCTCACCTGGTTCTTCCAAGGTTTTTAATAGCGCATTTGAAGATGCTAAGTTAAGAGCTTCAGCAGGTTCAATAAGAATAACGCGCCAACCCTCTCCTGTTTGTTGCACGAAAGGCAGTAAATCTCGAATCTTTTCGATTTTTATTTTTGCATTTTGCTTTTTATTTTCTTCATCTGTTGTGATATGGACATAATTTGGATGAGTATCCGATTTTAACCATTGACAGCTGCTACATTCACCACAAGCACCATGAGGCTGCTTATTTAGACAAAGCACCCAGGCCAAGAAATGCTTAGCAAATGCATGTTTCCCACAGCCTTCCTTGCCATAGAATAATAGGCCATGTCCAATATTGGGAAACCTTGTTGTTAAGGTATCCCAAGTTGTTTTCTGCCAAGGATAAACCTTTGAAGTTACATTCGGATTCATTAAAAATTAACGCTTATTCAAAAGATTCGACTGGCATATTATTTAAGCGATCAAGATCAGCTTGAGTGTCCACACCGGGTGGTAAATTTGCTTGAGCAACAGCAATCGCAATACGATGTCCATTTTCTAAAACACGTAATTGTTCAAGACTTTCTAATTTTTCAAGCTTACCCATATCCCAGTTCACATATTCTTGTAATAAGCTCACTCGATACGCATATAAACCCAAATGACGAAATGCTTGTGTATGTAAAGTCGGTTCATCATGTTTAGCTCCATCCCGATCATAAGGAATAGTTGCTCGGCTAAAATATAAGGCTTCATTTTGTTTAGAGATGACTACTTTTACAATACTATCGCGCTGAAATTCATCTAAGGTATGAATAGACTCACACAACGTCGACATTGAACAATTTGGTTTATCAACCAAAAGTTTTGCAACTTGCTTAACAAGTTGGGCTGGTAATAAAGGTTCATCTCCCTGAACATTTACAATAATGTCATTAGCATCCCAACCTTTAATACGCGCAACTTCACTTAATCGGTCTGTTCCTGATGGGTGATCAGGACTCGTGAGAACAACATCTACACCATCTGCACGACAAATCTCCGCAATACGTTCATCATCTGTTGCCACACATAGATCATCAAAACCTTCAACTTTTTTGGCTTGATCCACTACACGTAAAATCATAGGACGATCATGAATAAGCAACAATGGCTTACCTGGCAAACGCGAACTTGAGAAGCGTGCTGGAATGACGATGTGTTTCATTTTTTCTTCCTAAGATAATTGGATATCAAGTTGTTGCAGTTGCTGCTTTAAAACCTGATAACACTCTACAGACAGGATAGCTTTAACAGGAACAACCCAAATAGGCTGTTTAAATTCTGGATATTTTTCAAGCAATGGCAATAATTTAACCGCATCTTTTTCAGTTGTAATAAGTGGCAGTTCATCATTAAAAATTAAATCATCGATTGAGTAATCATGATGGTCGCGAAACGCATGTTCTTGAAATTGTTTCAGGCCTAAATCTTTAAGTGTTTGATAAAAACGCTGTGGAAAGCCAATACCCACTACAGCATGATAATTACTTTGAGGATTAAAACTGTGTTCGACCCTTGGCGAAGGATTGAGTAAATATGGCTGTCCAGTCTCAAGATGCATATTTAATTCTGTAGTTGGTTTATACGCATGTTCAATTACTGTTCCAGTTTCTAAACGCTCAACTGGCTCTCTTAAATATCCTTCAGGTAATAGTTTTTGATTTCCTAAGCCGCGATTTTGATCGAGTACAATCCACTCGATTTGTCGTCCCAATGCCCAATGCTGCAAACCATCATCACTAATAATTAAATCTACTGATGTTGATGCTAATAAAAGTTCTATTGCAGCCTGCCTATTAGGACCTACTGCCATTGGCACACTTGTCGATTGAACAATTAATGCAGGCTCATCTCCAACCTGAGTTGCTTGAGCACCCGAAGTAACCAACATGGGAAAAGGACCTGTACCACCATACCCACGGCTAATGACCCCAACTTTGACATTATGCTGTTGTAGATAATTCACCAGTTGTATTAATAACGGAGTTTTTCCACTTCCACCCACAGTAATATTACCAATCACCATGACAGGTACAGGTGCTTTATAAACTTTCTTTAAACCCGCAGTATAAAAATTACGATTTAATAGAAACCCAGCACGATACAAACAAGATAATGGACGTAAAGCAATCAACCAACTCGATTGCTTATTCCATGCATTCTGGATCAGCTGGGCCAATGACATGCTTAGTTATCCTCAAAATTACGCTGATGTAATTGATAATAAGCACCATGTTTCTCAAGAAGCTCTTTATGAGTACCTTGCTCAACGATTTGCCCTTGATCCATCACTACAATACGGTCAGCATTTTCAATTGTTGATAAACGGTGTGCAATAACGATCGTTGTACGGTCTTGCATCGCTTCATCAAATGCTTGCTGAATAAAATGTTCAGATTCATTATCGAGAGCACTTGTAGCTTCATCTAAAATTAGAATTGGAGCATTCTTTAAGATTGCTCGAGCAATTGCAATTCGTTGACGCTGACCACCAGATAGGTTTAAACCTTGTGCGCCTAAAACAGTGTCATAACCGTTTGGCAAATTCATGATGAAGTCATGTGCATAGGCTGCTTTTGCCGCTGCATAGATTTTTTCATCTGATGCACCTTCCAACTGACCATATGCGATATTTTCACGAACAGTACGGTTAAACAATATAACCTGTTGATTTACCATTGCAATTTGTGTACGCAGACAAGAAAGTTCAATATCATTAATTGGCAAATCATCTAAATAAATTTGTCCACTCGATACTTCTTGAAAACGTACCAACATATTCACTAATGAACTTTTACCAGCTCCTGAACGACCAACCAATGCCACTGTTTGACCCGGGAGAATATCTAACGAAAAATCTTTAATAGCTGCTACGCCATCAGCATAATTTAATGTCACATGATCAAAACGGATTGCACCATTTAATTTAGGCTTCAATTGACCGTTATTTTGCTCTTCAGGTAAATCTAGTAATTCAAAAACAGAATGAGCTGCTGCTAAACCACGTTGTAACTTTTCATTAACATCCGTCAAGCTTTTAACTGGTTTTGCTAATAGACCAGCAGCTGTAAGATAGGCTACAAATTCACCAGCACTTGTATTACCTAAAATCTGAGGTCGCAAAGCTAACCAAACAATAAGGGCCATAGCACAAGCCATTACTACCTGAACAACTGGACTATTCAGGTTTTGCACAATCACCATTTTTAAACCGCGTTTTAAGTTCTCTTCCGATGACTTATAAAAACGTTTTTGTTCAGATTCTTCACCAGCAAAAGTTTTTACTACAGCATTACCATTGATACTTTCTTGGACAACATGGTTCACATCCCCCATCGTATCTTGAACTTGTAACGAAAGCTTTCGCATACGTTTCGAAGCTTTACGTACCAATACACCAATTACTGGTAAAAAAACAAAAACGCATAAGGTAAGACGCCAATTGGTATAGAACAGATAGCCTAATAGTCCAATAGTAATCATCCCATCCCTAACAATGGTTCTTAATGATTCCGAAGAAGCAGCTGTTAGCTGTTCAACGTTATACATAATTTTGGCAGTAATATGGCCAGATGAGTTATCTAAGTAATATTGTGCTGGGAGTCTTAAAAGTTTGGCGTAAACTTCCTGACGAATACTAAAAACTAAACTACGGGAAATCACCGCAGTATAGTAGCCGCCCATAAATAGGCCTAAGCCGCGGAAGAATACTAATAAAATAATTAATAACGGGAACCAATCCAAATCTGCTCTACTACTGTTTTGGATTGCATCAATAATAAATTTAATCAATTTAGCAACGGAAACTTCTGTTGCTGAGTTAATACCGAACCCGATAAGTACTAATAAGGCCACGCCCCAATAAGGTTTTAAATAGGCTAAGAGACGCGTATAAACCTTAAAATCTTGATTCACTCAGAAAAACCTCTAGAAGGAACTTTGGTACTAATATTGATGTTAACAAAACCGAGTTGTCCTGCCACATCCATAACGCGAATTACATCCTGATGAGACGCTTTGGCATCCGCAGCAATGATGAACATAAAGTCACGGTGCTCTTGAGCAACTTGCTTAATTGCAGTACTCAGATCAGCAACCTCTTTAGATGAAAGCGCTTGACCATTCACAGCATAATGACCAGCAGAGTCTACCACGACTTCAATTTTATGATCGTACTGTTTTGGTGGAACACCTTGTGCATCTGGTAATGTTAAATTGATGCGACTTGGCTGATTAAAAGTGGTCGACAGCAATAAAAAAACCAAAATGAACAACAAACAGTCAATCATAGGCGTTAAATTGATATGAATGTCTTCAACTTGAGAACGTTTAAACTTCATTTGGCGTCCACCTCTTAACCAACACGGCGGTGTTCAGCTACAGACAAAGAACGCTTATAGAACAATGAAGCATGAAACAAGGTCGATTGCTGTTCTAATTCAGCAATATAATCTTGTACTACTCTTTGGAAATAGCGATAAGCAATTAGAGCAGGAATTGCAATTAACATTCCAACAGCCGTGGTAATTAATGCTTTAGAGATACCAGGGATCATTAAACTTGGACTACCAGCCGATCCAAAATCAATCACAAGAAATGACTCAATAATTCCCACCACAGTGCCAAGCAATCCGAGTAACGGCGCTACAGCACTTAAAGTGCCCAAGAAATTAATATTTTTTTCTAAATAGGAAATTTCTTGAGAAGCTGCAACTTCCATTTGCGCGCGAGCAAATTGCTCACCATGTTCGCGATGCTCAAAGCCTGCTTTTAAAATGTGTCCCAATGCACTATTTTGCACTTCTACATTTTGTTCTAAACTTTCCACTATATCTTCAGCTCTTAAAGAGCACTTACCGCTTAATGCTTCGGGTAGAACTTGTGAACGTCTTAACCGAACAAAACGTTCAATACTGATCGCAACAGTTAAAATTGAGCATAGAATTAAAGGCAGCATCAACCAGCCACCCGCTCTCACAAGTTCCCACATATGTTCTTCCCCAAGAATATAAAATTAGAAATACATGACCCAACTGCAAATTATTCTGGCAAGCAAATATTTAAAATGCCATCTAACTCATCCAAGGTATGGTAATGAATAACAAGTTTACCTTTACCTTTTTGGTTATGATCAATTTTTACATTAGCGCCAAAACGCTCTGATAATTTTTGTGTCAATTGCTCAATATCTGGTGCTACAGGTGCTTTTTCCTTTTCCTGCTTAGGCTCACTTCTATCACGCACCAATTGCTCTGTTTGACGAACGGACAATCCTTTCTCGATTACAATTCTAGCAACTTCTAATTGATCTTTACCTTTCAATGTCAAAATTGCTCGAGCATGCCCCATATCAAGCTGCCCTTGCTGCATGAAATCTTTAATATCATCAGCTAAACTCAATAAGCGCAGTAGATTACTGACAGTAGTACGTGCTTTACCAACTGTGTCAGCAATTTCTTGATGACTTAAACCAAATTCATCATGAAAGCGTTGTAGAGCTATTGCTTGATCAATTGGATTTAAATCTTGACGCTGAATGTTTTCAATTAACGCTAATGCAATTGCAACCTGATCATTTAAGTCACGAACAATTGCAGGAATTTCGGTTAAGCCCGCAAGTTGAGCTGCACGCCAACGACGCTCACCGGCAATGATTTCATATGGATGTGTTTCATCATCAACTGGACGGATTACAATAGGCTGCATCACGCCATGTTTTTCAATAGAAGATGCTAATTCTTGTAAATCATGCTCATGAATAAAACGACGTGGTTGATATTCACCACGCTTTAGTAAATTCACATCAATTTGCTTTAACTGTCCGTGGTCTAATGCCTGTGCTTCCAGTTGTAGTTTTTCTTTTTGAATTGAACCAAGTAATGCATCTAAACCACGTCCTTTAGCCAATCCGCGTTTTTTGATGCTCATACTTTACTTCCTTTCTTCACTTTACTTCTCTTTAACATCTCAGCTGCAAGATTTAAGTATGCAACTGCACCTTTAGAACTTTTTTCGAAATAGATAACAGGTAAACCGTGTGCTGGTGCTTCTGCTAAGCGAACATTTCGTGGAACAACAGTATCATAAAGTTTTTTGCCGAAATATTGCTCTAGTTCTGCAGACACATCACGTGTTAAAGCATTTCGTGCATCGTACATCGTACGTAATACACCAATAATTTCTAAATCAGGATTGAGTGCTTTTTGAATACGATCAATAGTCTGTGTTAAATCAGCCAAACCCTCTAGCGCATAATATTCACATTGCATTGGAATAATTACACTATCTACAGCCGCCAAAGCATTGACAGTAATCAAACTCAAGCTTGGAGCACAATCCACAATGATATAGTCAAATGAATTTCTGATTTCATTCAAAGCATTCTTTAGAATGAATTCACGACCTTCCTGCTCTGCGATAGCGAGCTCTACACCTGAAAGCTCACGATTGGAGCCTAGAACTTTATATCCAACTTCTGCTTTTTGAATGGCTGTTTCAATTGGAACTTCGCCAAGAAGAACATCTGTAATTGAATACAAAAGATCGTTCTTTTGAATACCAGACCCCATCGTAGCATTACCTTGTGAGTCCATATCTACAAGTAATACACGTTTTTTTAATACAGCTAGAGACGCTGCAAGATTTACTGCAGTCGTTGTTTTACCAACACCACCCTTTTGGTTTGCAATCGCAATAATTTGAGCCATGGTAACCTTAATACTTTTTATTTAGATACGTTGAAGTAAAAGTAAATGACGTTGTTCATCAAGTCTTGGTACGCGCAGTTCAATCACTTTACATGAAAAGTCCTGCTTGAGCTGCTCAATTTCCTCAACTGGCACTACACCTTTCATCGCTGCGATTATACTGCTCTGATGAAGATATGGCTGAGCTGCATCTACAAAGTCCGTTAAAGAAGCAAAAGCTCGACTTGTTATGACGTCAAACTGGCCAAGCTCATCAATTGTATCTTGATTCTCAACACGTGTTTGCACTGCCACAACGTTACTCAATTTAAGATCAGCAATAAATTGCTTCAAAAAACGAATTTTTTTACCATTAGAATCTAAAAGAACACATTGGCGTTGTGGCTGACAAAGAGCAATAATCATGCCAGGCATACCACCACCTGTACCCACATCAAGCAGTCTACCTTCAGGTAAGTCATTTAAAATACTTAGACTATCCAACAAATGCTTCACTAACATTTCTTTCGGATCACGAATTGCTGTCAGATTATACGCTTTATTCCAAAGTACCAAAGCATCTTGATACTTTAACAATAATGCCAAAGCTTCATCGCTAAGCGATAAACCTAGTTTTTGACTACCCTGTTGTAACTCTTGAAAAAACGGATGCATAAACAGATAACATCTAAGTAAAATTTAAAACAAAGTATACCCATTTATGCATCGTGGAACACTAGTTAACGATTAGGGATTACACACTTAATCGTAGAAGCCTTCACGAATTTGCAAATCTAGCTCCAATAAACGCTCAGGTGTTCCCACATCGACCCATGCACCTTTAAGCTTTTCACCAGATATTTTTTGATTGTGCATCGCTTGCTTCAACAGTGGAGCTAAAGGACGTTTACCAGGTTCCAATCCATCAAAAAGCTTAGGATGGATAACAGACACACCACTAAAAGTGAGGTTCTCACCCGTCACATCTTGATCGAATGTAAAAGCGCGTCCATTCAATAATGTAAAGTCGCCTTCAGGATGCTGTTTAGGGTTATCAACCAATACAAGATGTGCTAAATCACCATTTAACTTAATATGGGGTAGAACTTCAAAATCCATTGTCGTCCATACATCTCCATTCACCAAAATAAACGGATCTGTTCCAAGCAGTGGCAAAGCATTAATAATTCCACCCGCTGTTTCTAGCCCTTCATCCTCTCGTGTCCAACGGATATCCACACCAAATTGAGAGCCATCGCCTAAGCTACTGATGAGTTTATCGGCCAACCATGCAGAATTGATGACGATTTCGGTCACACCAATTTTCTTAAGCTTTTCAATATGCCACACAATTAGCGGCTTACCGCCTACCTCAAGCAGAGGCTTTGGTGTATATAGCGTAAGTGGACGCATACGATTACCCAAGCCAGCAGCAAGAATCATTGCTTTCATTATGCTGCCACCTCATAGCTACCATATTTCTCGATAAATTTAGGCATCACTATGTTATTGATAAATACCATAAATTCTTCAAGTTCAGCGTAACCACGACTTTCTTCGAGTAAATACCACATGACTCGCGGCAAGTCTTTTAAGTATCCAGACTTACCATCACGCTCAAACAAACGAACAAAAATGCCAAGAATTTTAATATGGCGCTGAATAGCCATTAAATCTGCATCACGCTTAAATTGCTCAAAACTACGGTTCTGTTTGGCAGACTCAGGCAATAAGTCATAAAAGGTTCTAAACCATTGATAAACATGCTCAGCATTCCATTGAACATATGCATCACGAGTAATCGAAATTAAGTCATAGGTATCAGCGCCAATAACAGCATCTTGGAAGTCGATTACCCCAAGCTCTAGTTCATTTTCAATTTTCATCAGATTACGACTGTGAAAATCTCGATGTACAATAACTTGTGGTTGGGCTACTGCGGCACGAGCCAAGAAATCAAATGCATCATCAATCGTTTTTTTCTGCTCAGCAGTCGGCTGAATAGTAAGCGATGGCAACATCCAGTCTGTAAGCAACTGCATTTCCGACATTAATTTATCGTAGGAATAAGCTGGAAACTGGTTAGTCCCATCAATAGATTGCAATTGAATAAGTTGTTTAAAACTTTGTTCATAGTATTTGTCGACTGTTTCATCATTTAATAATGTAGACAACAGTACATCACCAAAATCTTCTAATAGCAGAAAACCTTGAGCCAAATCTTTCGCGACGATCTGTGGTACGCGTACACCATGGCCTGCAAAAAATTCGTCAATGGTCACAAACGGAACACAGTCTTCTTTTTCTGGAGGGGCATCCATAAGCATATACGTTTTATTTTGTAACTGGATACGCGCATAACGTCGGA
Source organism: Acinetobacter sp. ACIN00229 (assembly GCF_016106645.1). Lineage (NCBI taxonomy): Bacteria > Pseudomonadati > Pseudomonadota > Gammaproteobacteria > Moraxellales > Moraxellaceae > Acinetobacter > Acinetobacter sp. ACIN00229. The sequence continues at coordinate 42,904 of NZ_JADWOM010000011.1, read as the reverse complement.
AGCTTGCATCACCTGCTAAAAAAGCGATCTTAAATTGATCATTTTTAAGAACAGATGTAAGCCATGTATATATCAATTGTTCACGTTGTGTATTCATTTGCAATAAAATCTAAAACAAGCTGAGATTTTTGAAGGGTTAAGTGTAGCCACTTATAAACTTTTTCTCTATGATGCGACAATAATTAATTGTGAATTAGCATACTTGGTTAATGAGACAATGAAGCATCAGTTTAAATTTAATCCTTTAGCGACAGCTATTTTTACGCTCTTATGTGGCTCCATACAATCAAGTTATGCTGAGTCAGCTGATGTTGTCTCCAATATAGACAATAATCAACTTAAAGCGAGCATCAAAGAAGCCTACCCGGGTCAAGAATTCTTTCAACAGTACTATGTTGATAAATCTGCACCTGAGGCCCAGCTTCGTGACAATAAATATTTAAGCTCGGCATTTTGCCAAGGTACTTGGGTTACACCGATTAACCCACAGACCAAAGCCGTAGATGCCGATAAGACGACTTCTGTCGTTACGGCTAATTATGGACATTATAATCCTGCCGGCGACTCGGTTTTAGAAGGCGATGTCGTTATTGATCAGGAAGGACGCACAGTTCGTGCTGACAAGGTTACGATTGATAAGACACAAACCTTTGCACACGCACAAGGCCGAGTACAACTCGCTCAAGGTGGGTTGCTTTCACAGAGTGACGAAATTAATTACAACCTAAAAAACCAAACTGGTAATTTAGAAAATAGTTTTTATATTTCTGAACAGCAACATGCTCATGGTCATGCAGGGAAAATCGAAAGAACATCACCAAATGTGATGGTTCTTAACGATGCGACCTACTCAACTTGTCCACCGGGTCAAAAACCTGGTTGGAAAATTCAAGCAAATAAAATTGAGTTAAATCAGGAAACTGGACGTGGTACAACCCACGGAACAAAACTATATGTTAAAGATGTTCCAGTTCTAGCAATTCCCTACTTTAACTTCCCAATTGATGATCGCCGAACTACAGGTATTCTTAATCCACAGTTTGGTTTCTCAAACGATGGTGGTGTTGAGCTTTCTGTTCCGGTTTATTTAAACCTTGCTCCTAACTATGATCTGACACTTACTCCACGATATTTAGCAGATCGCGGTGCAATGTTAAAAGGTGACTTTAGATATTTAACCGATGGCTTTGGTGCGGGCGAGATGTGGGGTGGCATGTTGCCATCTGATAAAGAATATGATGATAAAGATCGTAAAGATTTCCATTTCTTACATAACTGGAATATCAACGATCAATGGTCGACCAATCTAGAATACAACTACGCTTCAGATAAAGACTATTTCTCAGATTTAGATAGCAGTCCTAACTCTAAAACAGACTTAAACTTACGTAGAGCATGGGAACTTAACTATCAACACGGGATTCCGGGTTTAAAAGCTCAGCTTAAAGTCGAAGATTTCCAGACACTTGACCCTGACATTGCAGATGTTGATAAGCCTTATGCGCGCTTGCCACAATTCTTATTGAATTATGTCACAGGTAATCCATTAGGTTTACAATACGAATTTAATAACGATACTGCATACTTCAAGAAATCAATTAATGATGATTCTGCTCAGGAAAGTAGCGGTACACGTATCTACAACCAGTTTGCGACACGCTACAACTACCGCACACCAGCTGCATTTGTAATCCCTGAAGTTTCAGTACGTTCTATTCAAACATTCTACGATAAAGACAGTATCGCATCTCAAGGTCTGGATGGCGGTTCTGAAAATAAATCAGTCGTTGTACCTCAATTCACATTGGATACTGGACTGAATTTTGAACGTGAGGGCAAGTACCTACAAACACTTACCCCTCGTGTGTTTTATGCATATGCTCCATACAAAAACCAAGACAACTATCCAAATTTTGACTCAACTTCAGCATCAGTAAGTTACGATCAATTATTTAACCCTTACCGCTTCTACGGACATGACCGTCTTGAAGACAACAACTTTCTATCACTTGGCGTAAGCTATAGCCTTTTTGACACAGTCGGCTTAGAGCGTTTACGTGCAAGTGTTGGTCAAAGTTATTATTTTGAAGATCGTCGTGTGACATTAAAGCAACAAGATGAGATTGATACTGAAAGTAACACTGGTCCAGTTGTAAGTTTAACGAGCCAGTTAAACCAAAACTTCACCATTGCTGCTAACTCAGCATGGATGTCTAATGGTGACAATGCTCAGCGTGATTTCCAAGTTTATTATACTGGAGATAAAGGAAACCTATATAACTTAGGCTATTTCTACCGTAAAGACATTGCAGGACGTCAAGATACTTACGATCAGGTTGTTGCATCGTTTATACAACCAGTTAAAGATAATTGGCGTATTATGGGCCACGTACAATATGACATGGACAATGATGTTGCCCGCGAGATATTACTAGGGGTTAACTATGAGTCATGTTGCTGGGGCATTTCTGTCTATGGTCGCTCATACTATAACGATCTAGATGATCCAAAATCTCCAGATGTTAGTGAAAAACGTGCCATTATGGCCGAAATTACGCTAAAAGGTTTAGGTGGTTTAAACAATAAACTCGCGTCTTTACTTGAAAATCGCGTTTTAGGTTTTAACAAAATTAATCAATCTTGGACACAACGTTAATGAAGACAAAGCATCTTAAACAGTTTTTTAAAGCAACTACCCTTGCTGCCCTAATCTCTTCATCAATGCATAGTTTTGCCCAACCCGCTGATGAAGTTGTGGCAATTGTGGACAATAGCGTAATTTTAAAAAGTGATCTTCAACAAGGGATGGCTGAAGCCGCTCATGAACTACAAGCACAAAAAAAAGAGGTTCCACCTCAGCAATATTTACAATTTCAGGTATTAGATCAACTCATCTTGCGTGAGGCACAACTTGAACAAGTTAAAAAATATGGCATCAAACCTGATGAAAAAAGCTTAAATGAAGCAGTCTTAAAAGTAGCAAGTCAATCTGGAAGTAAAAGTTTAGAAGCTTTCCAGCAAAAGTTGGATGCTATGGCACCAGGAACTTATGAAAGTTTACGTGGCCGAATCGCTGAAGATTTAGCGATTAGCCGTTTGCGCCAACAACAAGTCATGTCTCGTATTAAAATTAGTGACCAAGACGTAGAAAACTTCTTGAAATCACCTCAGGGACAGGCAGCTTTAGGCAACCAAGCGCATGTAATTCATATGCGTATTACTGGTGATAATCCGCAGGAAGTTCAATCTGTCGCTCAAGAAGTACGCTCAAAGCTTGCGCAAAATAATGATATAAACGCATTGAAAAAGCTTTCAACTGCAAATGCAAAAGTTGATGGGGCTGACATGGGATTCCGCCCACTTTCAGATATTCCTGCCGAGCTTGCAGCCCGTATTACCCCATTACAAGAAGGTCAAACAACCGACTTAATTTCAGCACGTGATGGTGTACATGTTTTAAAGCTTATTGAACGTAAACAAAATGAGCAAAAAGCTTTAGTACCTCAATATCAAACCCGCCATATTCTTATTCAACCGTCTGAAGTGGTTAGCCTTGATAATGCCAAGCAAATTATTGACAACATCTATAAACGCTTAAAAGCTGGCGATGATTTTGCAACTCTTGCAGCGACCTATTCAAATGATACAGGTTCAGCGCGTGATGGCGGTAGCTTAGGTTGGGTAACTCCAGGCATGATGGTGCCTGAATTTGACAAAAAAATGCAGGAAATTCCTGTAGGTGAAATCAGCGAACCATTCCAAACTCAATTCGGTTGGCACATTTTACAAGTAACTGAAAAACGCGAAAAAGATATGACTCATGAATATCAAGAGCGTATGGCTCGTCAGATTTTAGGTGAACGCCAATTTAATACCGAAATCGACAGCTGGTTGCGTGAAGTGCGTGCGAATGCTTATGTAGAAATTAAAGATCCAAGTCTAGACAAAAAGAACCTACAAAAGTAAGTCTTTTGTCTTCATTAAAACCTGCGTTCATCGCAGGTTTTTTTATGAATAAAATTCACTTAATAAAAAACCGGTTATAAATAACCGGTTTTTTAAAATTAAACCCTAACGGGAATTATTTATAACGATCAACCATTTTCTCTAAAGAAATTGGACGAATCTTGTCAGCATTTCCAGCTGTACCAAATGCTTCATAACGATCGATACAAATTTGCTTCATTGTATCAACGGTTTTAGCAAAGTATTTGCGTGGATCAAACTCAGATGGATTCTCTGCCAAAAATTGACGAATCGCACCTGTTGAAGCTAAACGTAAATCAGTATCAATGTTGATTTTACGTACACCGTGTTTGATTGCTTCTACAAGCTGCTCAACAGGTACGCCATAAGTTTCGCCAATATTACCGCCAAACTCATTGATTACCTTTAACCATTCTTGCGGAACAGAACTCGAACCATGCATTACAAGGTGAGTATTTGGTAATGCCGCATGAATTTCTTTAATGCGGTCAATTGCCAAGATATCGCCTGTAGGTGGACGCGTAAATTTATACGCACCGTGTGAAGTACCAACTGCAATTGCCAGTGCATCAACATTTGTATCAGCAACGAACTGAGTCGCTTCTTCAACAGAAGTTAAAAGTTGTGAGTGGTCTAGCACACCTTCTGCGCCAACACCATCTTCTTCACCAGCCATACCAGTTTCAAGGCTACCTAAACAGCCAATCTCACCTTCGACAGAAACACCACATGCATGCGCTAAAGCAACGACATTACGAGTTACATCAACGTTGTATTCGTAAGATGTAGGGGTTTTACCGTCTACACCTAATGAACCGTCCATCATCACCGAGCTAAAGCCAAGCTGAATTGAACGCTGACAGATATCAGGGCTTGTACCATGATCTTGGTGCATTACCACTGGAATATGTGGCCATTCTTCAATTGCAGCCAAAATAAGATGGCGTAAGAATGGAGCGCCTGCATATTTGCGAGCTCCAGCTGATGCTTGAACAATTACAGGTGAATTGGTTGCATCCGCGGCAAGCATGATTGCGCGCATTTGTTCTAAGTTATTTACGTTAAATGCTGGTACGCCGTAGTTATGTTCAGCAGCGTGATCCAAGAGCTGGCGCATTGAAATGAGTGCCATAATATCCTCCCAGGTAGTGCGGGTTATTCTACCCTTTCATTTATTTCAATTCAGCAACAAATCACAGTATTTCAAAAAAAATCCCCGCAAATGCAGGGATTTTTTAACAAAAAACAACAAATTAATGTGTTTCTGAAGCAGCAGCCTCACTTGATGCACTACCTTCAACCACATCAGTATTCTTTTCATCTAAAACTGGCTTATCAATCGCATCAATTGCTGCTTGTTGCTCAGGCGTTACTTTTTCAGAAACAGCAGTAGAAGCTGCCGATTCTTGTCCAGCCTGAGATGCTTCATCTTTCTTAGCACAAGCAGTCAACATCATCGGTACAATTAACACAGCAGCAAATGTAAGCTTTAAATTCATCACTATTGTCCACAGTCGGTGATTTAATGCTCGCTATTTTATTGCAGATATATGACAGTTTAATGACCTATCCATGAAAAAAGGGACTGGTAACCCAATCCCTTCTTGTTTTTAGATAACAGTATTAAGCACGCTCAAGTAAAACTGCAACTGCTGGCAAAGTCTTTCCTTCAACAAACTCAAGGAAGGCGCCGCCACCTGTAGAAATATAACCAATTTGATCAGCAACGTTATATTTATCAATCGCAGCTAAAGTATCTCCACCACCAGCAATAGAGAAACCAGCAGATTCAGCAACAGCAAGCGAAAGCGCTTTCGTACCTTCACCAAACTGATCAACTTCAAATACGCCTACAGGACCATTCCAAAGAATCGTTTTTGACGTTGTTAAAATATTTGCAAATGCTTTAGCTGTTTCTGGGCCAACATCTAAAATCATGTCATTTGATGTTACATCTTCTACTTTCTTCACAACTGCTTGCGCTGCTGCTAAAGAACCCAAGAAATCTTCAAAATTAATTTGTGAAGCATCCGCAACTACCACATCTGTAGGAAGTGGAACACTTACTTTAGCTGCAATTTGTTTTGCAGTTTCAACCAAGTCAGCTTCGTATAGTGACTTACCAACATTGAAACCAGCAGCTGCCAAGAATGTATTTGCAATACCACCACCAACAATAAGTTGATCACAAATACTAGAAAGTGAGTTTAAAACATCAAGTTTAGTTGAAACTTTAGAACCTGCAACAATTGCAACCATTGGTTTTTCAGGAGTTTGCATTGCACGGCCTAGTGCATCTAACTCAGCTGCCAATAAAGGGCCAGCTGCCGCTACAGGAGCAAAACGAGCTACACCTTCAGTAGACGCTTCAGCACGGTGAGCAGTACCAAATGCATCCATTACAAATACATCGCATAATGCAGCATATTTTTGTGCAAGCTCTGGATTATTTTTCTTTTCGCCATGGTTAAAGCGTACATTCTCAAGCAATATAACTTGACCAGCTTCAACTTCTACGCCATCTAGGTAATCTGTTAACAATTTAACTTCTTGACCCAATACTTCTGTTAAATAAGCAGCGACTGGTGCAAGTGATTGTTCCGGCTTTGGTTCACCTTCAACAGGACGACCTAGATGTGAAAATACCATCACTGCAGCGCCTTTTTCTAAAGCACCCTTGATAGTTGGTAATGCTGCACGTAAGCGAGCATCACTAGTAATCACACCATTTTTGACAGGAACGTTTAAATCTTCACGAATAAGGACGCGTTTACCTGTTAAGTTAAGGTCAGTCATACGCTGAAAATTCATGTAAAGCTCTCTTTATGATTTTAAAAACGGGCCAATTTTAAATGATTACATCAAAAAAGGTTAGTTTTTTTGCATAAAAGCTGTAGAAAGCCTGAGTTTTGATTATGATAGAGATAGTCATTTGATATTTCATCCATTATGTCTATTCATCCAGATCCACAAATCAATCGTTTAAATGTTTTAGGGGAACCTTTAGCAAGTTGTTGTTTCGACCCTATTACTGGCTATTTTAGAAATGGCTTCTGCCACACAGCAGTAACAGACCTTGGTCAGCATACCGTATGTGCGCAAATGACCTCTGATTTCTTAAATTTTTCACAAAAAATAGGTAATGATCTTATTACCCCGTTACCAGAAGTAGATTTCCCTGGTCTAAAACCCGGTGATTTTTGGTGTATCTGTGTAACCCGCTGGGTTGAAGCATATCAAGCAGGTCAGGCGCCTCCTATCAAAATACATGCATGTCACCAAGCTGTATTAAGCTATGTGCCTTTAGATGTTTTAATGGAATTTGCAGTGTAATGGTTCAGCCACAAATTATTTTGGCATCAAGCAGTCAAACGCGTAAAGCCTTAATGGATCGCCTAGGGATTAACTATATCTGTGTTAGTCCTGATATTGATGAGAGCCCTCGCAATGAAACCCATGCTGATGAACTTGCGAAAAGGCTAGCTTTCACAAAAGCTCAAATGGTTGCTGCAAAAAACCCACATGCAATTATTATTGGTTCCGATCAAGTCGCATGGCGAGAACACGATCCTAACGACTTTATTGGTAAACCAATGACCACTGAAAATGCCAAAATACAGTTAGCAGAAAACTCAGGTCGAACTGTCTTCTTTAGTACGGCACTCAGTGTGCAATGGCTTGATGGGAATTTTGAGCAAACGCTTGTTGAACATTATCAAGTTAAATTCCGAACCCTAACTCAAGCTGAAATTGAACGATATATTGCATTAGATCAACCACTCCATTGTGCTGGTAGCTTTAAGTGTGAAAGTTTAGGAATTAGTTTGTTCGAAAAAATGACAGGCCTAGATCAGACGACACTTATGGGTTTACCCATGATTCAACTTTGCCATATTTTAAGGCAGCTTGGTCTACAAATTCCTTAATTTTAGATATTTTTATAAATAGGTTATTTCCATGACAGAACCTTTAGCAGTTTTAGGCGGTATTACTGCCGAACAATTTTTAGCAGAATATTGGCAAAAAAAACCTTTACTGGTACGTAACGGGTTGCCAGAAATTGTCGGTCTTTTAGAACCCCAAGATGTGCAAGAACTTGCTTTGGAAGAACATGCGAGTGCCCGACTCATTCGCCAAAAAGATAAAAATCCAGATGAATGGCACGTCAAGTCTTCACCTCTAACCAAGGGTGATTTTCAAAAGCTACCAAAACTATGGTCGATTTTAGTACAAGCGGTAGATCACTATTCATTTGATCTGTCTGAACTTTGGAAAAAATTTCCATTTATTCCTCAATGGCGTCGTGATGACATTATGGTCTCTTACGCTCCTAAAGGTGGTTCGGTAGGAAAGCATTTTGATTTTTATGATGTGTTTCTAGTTCAAGGTCATGGACATCGTCGCTGGCAGTTAGGACAAATGTGCGATGCAAATACTGCCTTTGTACCCAATCAACCATTAAAACTATTGCCAGAAATAGATGTGCAATTTGATGAAATTTTGGCACCTGGTGATTTGCTATATGTTCCACCTGGAATGGCACATTATGGCGTTGCTGAAGATGATTGCCTAACGTTCTCATTTGGCTTTCGTATGCCAAACATTGCTGGGATGATGGAGCGTATTAGTGATCAATTTTCAGCTAATACTTTATTGCAAAATCCTGTTGTCGACATTGCACGCAAACAGATGAATCAAATTGGGGAAATTAATGCCTCTGAACTTAGCCACCTAAAAGACTTAGTATTAGCTCAATTACAAGATTCGGCAGCACTTGATGCCGCTATCATGTCTTATATGAGTGAACCTAAATATCCAGATAATATTCCAGAGGCTGATGAAATCGAAGTCGATGACTTGAAGGAAATTTTACACGAAGGTTACGAAGTTCTTTTAGAGCCTGCCTCTCGCCTACTCTATACAGAAAAAAACGGAACCCTAAACTTTTGGGGAAATGGTGAAGCCCTATTTATAGCTGAGTCCTTTGAGCAAAAATTAAAAGCAATTGCTAATGGAGAAAGTCTAGCTTTCGATAGCCAATTTAATAATGATGAAACGCTAGAAAACGTTGCTCACTTGTTAAATGAATCTATTCTGATGCTTTTACCTCCTGCCGAGTAAACGTCTTAATAAAGGTGGACTTTTTCATGAACGTGGAAAAGTCTACTTTTTAAATTAACAACCTAACTCAAAATAAACTCGATTATTGCTCATTAAATTTACCTGCAAATCCTTAAATAGCGCGTAATTAAAGTTATTAAGCGTAATAAATTTTGAAATCAAAATTAAAAATAGAAAACCTTATTATTAAAGAAATAGCATACCTCTTACTTACTTTTCCCTTAAAATTTAAACGATACCGTTTAAAAAAATAATATCTTTTTTCTATCAATAACAAACAATACCTTGTAAAATTAAACATCCAGATTCTCATTAATACAGATCACAGTTCAAGCGAATAGCAATTCATTTGTGAGAGGCTAAAAAATATGTCGAAAAAAGATGACATTATTAACACCGCATTAAGACTTTTTAACTCGTATAGCTATAATTCTATAGGGGTAGATCGCATCATTAATGAATCTGGCGTTGCAAAAATGACTTTCTATAAGCATTTTCCATCAAAAGAAAAATTAATTGAAGAATGCCTGCTTCTACGGAATACGCTTTTACAAAACTCTCTGACTTCTGCCTTATCACAACATGATGAGTTGGACCCTCTCGCGAGAATTAAAGCAGTATTCTTATGGTATTCCGACTGGTTTAATAGTGAAGATTTTAATGGCTGTATGTTTCAAAAAGCTTTGGAAGAAGTTTTAAAACAGTATCCGTCAACACACCAACCTGCTACGTTGTATAAAGCTTGGTTGACTCAACTTATGCAAAATCTTCTTAATCAATATGATGTAAAAGAACCAGGTCCTTTATCTTTATTACTCGTTAATATATTGGAAGGTATGACCATTCAAGCTCAGGTCGAACATGGTTCAATAAAAATTTATGATTATTGGAATCGAGTTGAAAAGTTAATCGACTTTGAAAGAGCCGCTTAAAAATAAAGCGTGATTCTTCTTCTTATATTAATGTTCTTCTTATCTATCACGCTGCGTCTGAAAGTCATTTTGGTTCAAAATTAGACGTTTTTTTCGACCCTACCGAACCAAAATATACAGACCTGTCTGTACAAAACAGATTATATATTTAAAAAATAAAAACTCAATCATTTTTTATGATTCATTTAAAGATAAATTAGATTTAACTATTTATCAGAGTGGAATAGCCGTTATTTCATATTAGCTTCAATTCACTTATACTTAACAATTAAACTTATAACACAATGCAACACTTTAGACACAAAAGAACTACAAACAACTGTTTTTAATTAAAAATACTACTTATTTATCAGTTCCCCTTATATTGCTTTTCAACAAAAACAATTGGATTGATTAGTTTTGCTACATTCATTTGTGCAAGATCAATCTATACTATGCCCGCTATATTGATATAGGTATAAAGTATGAAAGATGGACTCCAAATTGAAGAAATGAAAAATGCGGCTGATTCAGTCGTTGGAATTCTCAAATCTTTGGCGAATACAGATCGTTTATTAATTTTATGTCATTTAGCTTATGAAGAGCTAAATGTCTCACAAATTGAAGAGAAGACCCAAATTACACAGCCCACTCTTTCACAACAACTTATGATGCTACGTAAAAGTGACGTTGTATCAACTCGTCGTGATGGTAAGCAAATTTTTTATTCTATTAAGGACGACAATATGCATTCAATTTTAAATACGCTTCACCAACTGTACTGCGCAAGTAAATAATATCTTTAAACTATAAATTTATAATAATATTAGTAATTTCCTGAAATATGCGATTTTTCAGCTTGAAAGCTTAGAGTTTAGTCCAAGCACAGAGTTTTGAAAATTCGCGTAGCTTTTCCAAAGTCTCACTGATCCCCTTTATTATTTCATCTATTCATTTCTCTGCGATTTGATAGTTATTTGATATAACTCTTTTTCTGACGAACAATTAACAAGCAAAACAATTAACGAGAAAAGTTAAATTTCAATAATAAATAAAATTAAAACAATAGTTTAATATTACCAATCACTATAAAAAAATCTAGTTAGCATAAAAAAGCTTAAGATTCACTTAACTTAAGTATAAAATACTCCGCTTGTTCAACCTTTAGCCATGATTAGGTTAATAAGGCCTTTATATGCTTGCATTCTTTTCTCGATTAAGCTTAGTCACTAAGATTATTATCGCCATTATTTTAGGTATTGGCGTTGCATTATTATTTCCAAACGTTACGCCTTATTTAAGTTTATTTGGTGAGCTTTTTATTAAAGCCTTAAAATCGGTTGCCCCTATTTTAGTTTTTGTATTGGTACTTTCCTCTATCGCCAACTTCCAAGTGGGTCATAGTGCAAATTTACGTCCAATCTTGATTTTATATGTAGTCGGTATGTTGCTTGCTGCTTTCACAGCTGTGATTGTGAGTCTTTCTTTTCCTAGCACTTTGTTCCTTAACACTGTTTCGCACAATGATTTGCAAGCCCCAGGAAGTTTAGCCGATATTTTAAAAAATCTGCTTTTGAGCTTTATTGCGAACCCTGTTCAAGCAATCAGTGAAGCAAACTTTATCGGTATTTTAGCTTGGGCAATTGGCTTAGGTTTGGCTATGCGCCATAGCTCAGACACCACCAAAGAAGTAATGCAAGATGTTGCTCATGCTGTCAGCGCTATTATTCATAAAGTAATTGCTTTTGCACCTGTTGGTATTTTCGGTTTGGTTGCAGTAACTTTTGCTGACGCTGGTCTCGCGACTCTTGAAAGTTATGCTCAATTATTAATAGTACTATTGGGTACGATGTTCTTTGTTGCTTTAGTTATTAATCCAATTCTTGTTGCACTTACCATACGCGGGAATCCGTACCCTCTTGTGTTTAAGTGTCTTAAAGAAAGTGGGATTACTGCTTTTTTCACACGAAGTTCAGCAGCCAACATTCCAGTTAACTTAGATTTAGCAGAACGCTTAGGTGTTAATCCGTCTACAGCAAGTGTGTCCATTCCATTAGGTGCGACAATTAATATGGCGGGTGCAGCAGTAACAATTACTGTACTTACGCTAGCAACTGTACATACGCTTGGAATTCATGTTGATTTTGCAACAATGCTTATTTTATCAGTTGTTGCTACAGTTTCAGCATGTGGTGCTTCTGGTGTAGCTGGTGGTTCTTTACTTCTGATTCCAGTAGCGTGTAGTCTATTTGGTATTTCAACTGAAATTGCTATGCAAGTCGTGGCTATTGGTATGATTATTAGTGTATTACAAGACTCTACAGAAACAGCACTTAACTCTTCTACAGATGTTTTATTTACCGCAGCTGTAGATATTCGTTCTAAACAAGCTTCTTAAAGACATGCCATTTCAACGTCTACCAAACTGGTTCCAGCTCGGAGCCTTTTTACTGGCATTCAATGCCGGAATGATTAATGTATTAGGGTTAATTACCCTTTTGCATCAATCTATTTCACATATGACTGGCAACGTTAGTATGCTAGCTATGAGTTTGGTAGAGTGGCAGCCAGAACATATCATTTTCTTGCTTCTGGTAATTATTTGTTATGTTTGCGGTTCATTTTATAGTGGTTTTATTTTAGGCAGCAGCCATTTTCGATTAGGTCGTCGCTATGGACTACCTTTGAGTCTTGTTGCCTTATTCATTTTTCTTTGTTGGCTATTACTTCCTTATTTTCCACGCTATGGATTATTATGGGCTTGTACAGCGATGGGCTTACAAAATGCGATGGTAAGCCATTATAAAGGAACCATTATTCGAACTACTCATCTATCTGGTGTTTTAACAGATATTGGTTTAGCACTTGGATATAAAGCCAGAGGCTTACCAGTAGAAAACCGACGTATTGTTTTACATTTACTTATTTTTACAGGTTTTCTGCTTGGTGGGATTCTCGCAGCGCTAGTACATCCGTATTTAAAGTTACAAGCATTTTTATTGCCAGCAACTTTAAGCTTAGTCTTAAGTATTTCTTACTGGGTAGTTTATCTCTATAGCCCTTCAACATCTCATAAGGATTAAGTCATGGTTAAAAATGCCTTACAAGCACAGCTACTAAAAGCTGGGTTAGTGGATAATAAAAAAGCAAAAAAACTAACAAAACAAGCTCATCATGAGCAACGTATCGGTCAAAGTGATGAACCAGCAATCAAAGCGAATATTGAAAAAGCTCAACAAGAAAAGTTAGCTAAAGATCAGGCTTTAAACTTAGAAAAACAACAACAACTTCAGGAAAAAGCCCTCAAAGCATCAATCATTCAAATGATTAAACATCATAAAATTTCAAATACTGATGGTGATAGTGTTTATCAATTTATTGATGAGGGTAAGATCAAGAAGGTATATATTTCTCAGCAAATATATAATGCACTTGTTTCAGGTAGTTTGCTCATTGCTAAAGATCAAAATCAATACGCATACTTACCTAAACCATTAGCTGAAAAAATTGATCAAAAAATGAAAGGTTTTATTCTATTGAACAATGCTGAGTCCAATGAACAGATCACAAATGAAGAAGATCCTTATGCAGCCTATGTTATTCCTGATGATTTGATGTGGTAATACATACAAGGGCCTTTACGATACAAATCTAAGGGCCTTTTTTGATTTGGGTTAAAAAATATTAATTTAACAAATGTTCAAAATATTAAGAAAAAATACTTAAAGAATAAATTCATTCACCACTTTATCTATTAATCCCGATATAATAAATCATAATTTTTTAAGTCCTCGCGACATTCTTGAAGATTTCTTCAGGTATCCAAATTTTACGTCATGTACAAATGAATGACGTACAACGTAATCAGTTCTGTGTATTTGCACATATTCAAAAGATCGAAAACTAAGTGATATTGATCTGACTGACTTTCTTGTAAATTTAATTGCAAAGATTTAATTAAGTGGCTTTTGTCTTAAAGGTAGTAATTCATGCTGAAGTGGTTTGAAAAACTTGTAGATCCCTACCCAACAAAAGGTCTGGATGAACCTTTACCAACTCGTTTTTTTCCATTTATTTGGCAAGCGACGGAAGGCTTACGCCCTTACTTATTATTACTTATTCTTTTTACAGCAGGTGCTGCAAGCTTTGAAGCTTTACTTTTTTCAAAGATTGGACAACTCGTAGATTGGTTAAGTAAAAGTCATCCTGAAAGTTTTTTAAATCAACATGCAACTGATCTATTGCTTTTAATTGGTGTTTTATTTGCCAATATCTTTTTTGTAAATATTCAATCTATTATTAAACACCAGATTTTATATAGTACTTTTCCAATGCGTTTGCGTTGGCGGTTCCATAATCTTTTATTGAAACAAAGCTTAGATTTTTTCCATAACGACTTTGCTGGAAGACTTTCTGCAAAAGTGATGCAAACTGCTCTGGCAATCCGTGAATTCTGGATTATTTTGGGCGACATGTTGGTTTATGTCGCTATTTACTTTATTACGGTTAGCATTGTCCTTGGGGCTATTTCCCCTATTTTGTTAATACCACTTTTAGTTTGGTTAGCTTTATTTCTCTTAAGTGCATGGTTCTTTATTCCTCGTTTAAGTAAAGTTTCGCAGCAACAAGCTGATGCCAGAGCAGTAATGACCGGCCGCATTACCGATGCTTACACCAATATTCAAACTGTTAAGTTGTTTGCTCATGCGGGACGTGAAAGCCAATATGCCAAAGCATCAATGAAAGAGTTTATGACAACAGTCTATGCTCAGATGCGTTTAGGCACTCTTTTTGAAATAAGTATCAACATGCTATCCGCTGTTTTATTTATTGGCGTTATTGGCACTTCAGTTTGGCTATGGACTCAAGGTTTAGCAGCATTAGGTGTCATTGCAGCGACTACTGCCATGATTTTAAAGCTGAATAGTATGGCTGAATTTATGATGTGGCATATGTCTGCGTTATTTGAAAATGTTGGAACCATTCAAGATGGTATGCAAACATTAGGTAAAAAAATCAATATTCAAGACAAAGCAGATGCAAAAACTCTTGAAGTTGCCAAAGGTGAGATTGTATTCAAAGATGTGAGTTTTGCTTATAACAATAAAAATGTAATTGATCACTTCAATTTACATATTAAAGCAGGCGAAAAGATTGGTATTGTTGGGCGTTCAGGTGCAGGTAAATCAACACTGATCCAACTACTTTTACATTTTTATCATCTTAAAGACGGTGAAATTTTAATTGATGGGCAAAATATTGAAAATGTGACTCAAGATAGTCTTAGAGCAAATATTGCCTTAGTAACCCAAGATACGTCTTTATTACATCGCTCAGTGGCTGAAAATATTAAATATGGCCGTCCAGATGCATCTGATGCCGAGATGGAGAATGCTGTAAATAAAGCAAAAGCAGCCGAATTTATACCTCAATTGGTTGATTTAAAAGGTCGTAATGGATACCACGCCCAAGTCGGTGAACGTGGTGTAAAACTTTCTGGTGGTCAAAGACAACGTATTGCTATCGCACGTGTATTCTTAAAAGATGCACCTATTCTCATTTTAGATGAAGCAACCAGTGCACTAGATTCAGAAGTTGAAGCAGCAATTCAATCCAGTTTAAATGACCTGATGGTTGATAAAACGGTTATTGCAATTGCACACCGATTATCTACTATTGCACAAATGGACCGTTTAATTGTTCTTGATGAAGGTCGAATTGCAGAGCAAGGAACACATGAAGAGTTAATTGCTCAAAATGGAATATATGCACAATTATGGAAACGCCAAACAGGCGGCTTCCTGTTTGAACAAAAAGTTTTACAGGGTCAAGATTAATGCTTTATTTAGAAGATTTGAAAATTGGTGATCGTTTCATTAGCCGTGAATATGAAATTACCTTAGATGAAATCAAAAAATTTGCAAACTCCTATGACCCTCAAACATTTCACACAGATGAAGAGCAAGCTAAGCATGACCCTATTTTTCAGGGGATTGCTGCCAGTGGTTGGCATACGTCAGCCATCACTATGCGTTTATGGACAGAATGCATGCCTATTCATGGCGGCCTCATAGGTTCCGAATCTAGTCTACGATGGCCACGCCCCACTCGACCTGGCGACAGAATTCATGTTGAAGCTGAAATTTCAGCTATCACACCATCCAAAACAAAATTAGATCGTGGTATTGTTAGTTACGTTACTCAAGCCTTAAATCAACACGGGGATGTTTTACTTATTTCAACAACAAAAATTGTTGTCTTTAAAAAAAATGTTTAAAAATGGTTGATATGATTGTCTAACAGTTTTTATAAACTCAGATTATATTTCATGACAAGATGTGTAAGAAATGCATGTGAAAAATTGATGAGAGCAATGGAACGCATATGAAAATTACCTCAGCTCGTCAAGATCAGGGTATTCCGGGTGTCTATGGCTTATTGCTATTAGATGTTGTTTCACGTTGGGGATACAACGACGAAACATTATTTGCTCCATTTCATCTTACCAGCGAGCAACTGGCTGACCCTGACTATCGTATTTCTACACCAGTAGCAAATGAACTAGTAAAACACGCTCTTAATTTAACTGGCGAAACTACGTTGGGTTACCATCTTGGTACTCAAATGCGTATTTCAATTCATGGCTTCATTGGCTATGCAATTATGACAGCCAAAGATATTACTGAAGCAATTGCTCTTGCGGCTCGCTTTATTCAGCTACGCTTACCCTTTTTACAATTATATTTTTCAACTTTTGGGCCTAAAGCAACCTTACAATTACAGTGTGATATTGAACTTGAACCTTTACGTACAGAAATCGTTTTAGGTTTAACCATTGGTATCATGAGTATGGCCAAAGCGATTACTGGTATTGAAGATTTAGCTGGTGATGTAGATTTAGATTTCCCAGAACCAGAAGGTTTTGACAAATATAGAAATAAGCTAAGCAGCACAATTCGCTTTAACCAACCCCATTTAATTTCAAGTTTTGATAAAAAATATTTAGGAATTAAATTGGTTAATGCTGACCCTATCGCAAGTCAAGTTGCTATTAATCAGTGCGAAGCTGAACTATCCGCTTTAGGTGAACGCCGTCGTTTAGCAATGCGAGTTCGTGATATTTTAAGTAATTCTGAACAACATTATTTAAGCATCGAAAATGTAGCTGAATGTCTACATATGTCTGATCGAACGCTCAAACGTCAATTAGCAGCGGAAGGAACATCATTTTCAACGTTAGTTGATGAAGTACGTTATCGACATGCAACATCTTTACTTTCACGTACAGATTATAGTCTTGAACAAATTGCTGATGAACTTGGCTATTCGGATGTCGCAAATTTTAGCCGTGCTTTTAAACGCTGGAGCGGCCGCAGTCCGAGCAACTGGCGTAAAGACCCATACTTATAATTTTTAAAACTATTGGACACAAGCTTAAGGAGTTACCATGAATCATCCTTCAGAACTGAAGTATGCACGTACACATGAGTGGGTAAAGATTGAGGGTGATCTTGTTATTACAGGGATTACCGATCATGCACAAGATGAACTTGGCGATTTGGTTTACGTTGAAACTCCAGAAGTTGGGAGTAAAGTTACTGCTGGCGAACAAGCTGGTGTGGTTGAATCAGTAAAAACTGCTTCTGATATCCATGCTCCTGTTTCAGGCACTGTAGTAGAAGTAAATACTGACCTTGAAGATGATCCTGATTTTGTAAATGATGATCCATATGGTAAAGGTTGGATTTATAAAATCAAACCAGACAACATTGCAGATGTTGAAAAACTTTTAACAAATGCAGAATATGAAGCTGGCTTATAAAAGATAGCTAAAGCTTTTCATATTTAATAAAAACCAGTTTAGTCTTAAACTGGTTTTTCTTTATCTATTCAAATTCAGTTTTACGAATCGGTGACTTCTATGACAAAGCTTGTTGTATTCTCTGGCGCTGGCATGAGTGCCGAAAGTGGAATTAGCACTTTTCGTGACAGTAATGGTCTATGGGAAAATTACGACATCCAACAAGTTGCCACACCTGAAGCATGGCAAAAGAACCCTGCTCTAGTTCAACGCTTTTACAATGAACGACGTAAAAATATTTTAGAATCTCAACCCAATTCAGCTCATCAATATATTGCAAAGTTACAAGACTATTTTGACGTTCAGGTTATTACTCAAAACATTGATGATTTACATGAACGTGCCGGAAGTTCCAAAGTTTTACATTTGCATGGAAATATTCGTTTAGCAAAGAATTCTGGCCCAAATGCACAATTTACAACTCAGTTTTATGACATTAACGGTTGGAAATTAGATTTAGAACATGACCTGTGTCCAAATGGTTATCCCCTTCGTCCACATGTTGTTTGGTTTGGTGAAGCTGTACCTGCTTATGAAGAAGCAATTAGAGTCGTGCAAAGTGCAGATATTTTTATTGTAATCGGCTCCACATTAAGCGTATATCCGGTTGCGGGTTTAGTGCATGAAATTGCAGCACAATGTAAAGCTTACTATATAGATCCCCAAGCAGATCATGGACGTGTTCCTCAACAATACGAATTATTAAAGATGTCAGCGACTCAAGGAATGCATGAACTTTTTGAAAATTTAACCAATTAATTGCTATTTTTAAGGACTAAATAAATTTAATTTGAATAAAAATTACTATTTTTTAGATAAAATTTTTTAACATTGTTCTAATTTTGCTCAATAAAACTTTATCACTTAAGCCCGTTGTAACTAAATTTAGAGTTATTTTTTTAAAAATATTTTTATTTTTCACAAAATCTTTAAAAAATAAATATTAAAAAATTATAAGTTAATGATTAATATTATAATTTTTCTATTAAAAAACCCACTTATTTTAACTTACACAAAGATACAAAAGTACAATATAAAAATAACAGAGCAAAAAAAATCTTTTGTGGTTGAATCTCAACCTCTTGAATGCCGTACAAGAAAACAGCGACCTGGATTAGGTTACAATCACGGATTATGGATATAAGGACACACATCCATCATGAGTTATTTTGATCCCACCCTCATCATGTTTATGGTGTACATCGTAGCAATGGTACTTATTGGCTTATTTGCCTACCGTGCTACAAGCGACTTCTCAGATTATATTCTCGGTGGTCGTAGTTTAGGCAGTTTCGTTACTGCGTTATCCGCAGGCGCATCAGACATGAGTGGTTGGCTACTCATGGGTTTACCAGGAGCAATTTATCTTTCTGGTCTATCTGAAGCGTGGATTGCAATTGGTCTTATTATCGGTGCTTGGCTTAACTGGCTACTGGTTGCTGGTCGATTACGCGTTCATACTGAAATTCAAAACAATGCATTAACTTTGCCAGATTATTTTACAAGCCGTTTTGATGACCAGAAAAAAGTACTTCGTATTTTCTCGGCTGTTATCATCTTGGTTTTCTTCGCTATTTACTGTGCTTCAGGCATGGTAGCGGGTGCCCGTTTATTTGAAAATCTATTCGGCATGTCTTACAACACAGCAATTTGGCTCAGTGCTATTGCAACCATCAGTTATGTTTGTATCGGTGGATTCTTAGCAATTAGCTGGACTGATACATTCCAAGCTGGATTGATGATTTTTGCCCTGATTTTGACACCAATCGTGACTTATCTTGCGATCGGGGACACAACTCATTTTGTTACCCTCATTGAAACTGCACGCCCGCATGCATTTAATCTCATCTCAGATTTTGGTGTGGTAGCAGTTTTATCCTCCATGGCATGGGGTCTTGGTTACTTTGGTCAACCACACATCCTTGTACGTTTCATGGCAGCTGACTCAGTAAAATCTATTCCTGCTGCTCGCCGTATTGGCATGACTTGGATGATTTTGTGTTTAGGTGGTGCTGTCGGTGCTGGTTTCTTCGGTATTGCTTATTTCGAGCAACATCCTGAATTAGCAGCAGTTGTAAGCAAGAACCCTGAAACTGTATTTATGGAATTGACTAAAATTTTATTCAATCCATGGATTGTGGGTATCATTTTGGCTGCAATTTTAGCTGCTGTTATGAGCACACTAAGCTGTCAACTTTTAGTATGTTCAAGTGCTTTAACTGAAGATTTATACAAAGGTTTCCTTCGTAAAAATGCATCTCAAAAAGAACTTGTATGGGTTGGCCGTGTCATGGTTCTTGTTATTGCTGTTCTTGCAATTATTCTTGCAGGCAATCCTGATAGCAAGGTTCTTGGTCTTGTTGCTTATGCATGGGCTGGTTTCGGTGCAGCGTTTGGTCCGCTTATCATCTTGTCATTGTTCTGGAAACGTATGAATTTACAAGGTGCATTAGCTGGTATGATCGTTGGTGCAGTTGTGGTTATTGGTTGGAAAAATCTTTTCGCAAGCACAGGTGTTTACGAAATCATTCCGGGCTTTATCCTTGCATTTATCAGCATCATTGTAGTGAGTCTTTTAACTAAAGCGCCAAATACGACTGTAACTGGACGCTTTGAAGAAGCAGATAAACTCTACAAAGAAAGCGTATAAATCATTGAAATAAATAAAGGGGCTAAAGCCCCTTTATTTATTTTTGGTTTTAATTTTAATTTTTGAAGTATCTTTGACTACCTGCATTACGGGATAACTCCGAGTTTCTTTCACGCCCGGTAACTGCCATAGCACCTGCCCCGCAATACGTCTAAATTCTTCCATACTACCACTTCGTAATTTAATTAAAAAATCAAACCCTCCACTCACCATATGACATTCAACAATTTCCGGATAGTGAACCACAGCATCAATAAACTCATCTAAAACATTAGGCGTGGTTTTATCTAGTAATACTTCAACAAATACCAAAAAATTTGCATTTAATTTGACTGGATTTAATTTTGCTTCATAACCCAAAATGAAATCATCTTTTGTCAGCTTTTGAACTCGGGCCATCACAGCAGTTGGAGATAAATTCACAAGTTCGGCTAATTTACTGTTAGAAATACGCCCATCTGTTTGAAGAATATCCAAAATTTTTAAATCAGTGCGATCAAGGCTTAATATTGGGCCATTCATCTGAATTTTCCTCTAAAAAATGGGCTAAATATAGTGAGTTATTCGGTGTTTCTTCTGTAATGATAAATTATCTAAACCTCTCTACTCAAGATCTTTGTACGAGAGTCGGTTGGCGGAAACAGATATGAACACAATGGATACTTTTCATCAAATGGATAAATCTCACCAAGGCTATATCACCGAATTCAACGATAAAAGTGAGTTTGAACAACGCATCAATACAGCTTGGCGACGTGCTGAACCAGAAGCTGTAGAAGAGCTATTACAAGCTGCTGCGGTATCTGATGATTTAGATCATAAAATTTATGACCTTGCTTTTAATCTTGCTAATAATTTACGTGAACGTAAGACCTCTTCGGGTAAAGCAGGTATTGTTCAAGGGTTATTACAAGAATTCTCTCTTTCTTCACAAGAAGGCGTGGCACTTATGTGTCTTGCTGAAGCTTTGCTTCGTATTCCAGATTCTGCAACACGTGATTTGCTTATTCGAGATAAGATCAATCAAGGTAACTGGAAAGAACACGTTGGCCAAAGCAGCTTAATGTTTGTAAATGCTGCGGCATGGGGCCTCATGTTAACTGGTAAGCTTATGGAAACTCCAAAGCAAACCAGTCTTTCAAGTGTACTTACTGGCCTTTTAGCACGCAGTGGACGTGGCATTATTCGTAAAGCTGTTGACGTTGCAATGCGTATGATGGGTGAGCAGTTTGTAACTGGTGAAACCATTGAAGAAGCTGTAGATCATGCGAAAGTACTCGAAGACAAAGGTTTTCGCTATTCGTACGACATGTTGGGTGAAGCAGCATTAACCGAACATGATGCTGAACGTTACTTTAACGATTATACGCAAGCCATTCATGCAATTGGTAAAGCATCGAATGGTAAAGGCGTTTATGATGGCCCGGGTATTTCAATCAAGCTTTCTGCTTTACACCCTCGCTATCAACGTGCACAAATTGAACGTGTTCATCAAGAACTCTACGGCAAAGTATTTGAACTCGCTCTTTTAGCTAAAAATTACAATATTGGTTTAAATATTGATGCCGAAGAATCAGAACGTTTAGAAATTTCACTTGAGTTACTTGAACGTCTTTGTTTCGAGCCAGAACTTGCAAACTGGAAAGGCATTGGTTTCGTTATTCAGGCTTATCAAAAACGCTGTTTCTTCGTGGTTGATTATATTATTGACCTTGCTAAACGCAGCCAAAAGCGCCTCATGATCCGTCTTGTGAAAGGTGCGTATTGGGATAGCGAAATTAAGAAAGCGCAAATCGAAGGTATGGATGACTATCCTGTCTTCACGCGTAAAGTACATACCGATTTATCTTATATCGCTTGTGCTAAAAAATTACTTGCTGCTCCAGAGTTCATCTATCCTCAATTTGCAACTCATAATGCTCAAACATTGGCAACGATCTATCAATTAGCTGATCCGAGCAAATATTATGCGGGTCAATATGAATTCCAATGCTTACATGGCATGGGTGAACCGCTTTATGAACAAGTTGTTGGTCCACGTGAGCAAAATAAATTAGGCGTGCCATGCCGTATTTATGCTCCTGTTGGTAACCATGAAACGTTGTTAGCTTATTTAGTTCGTCGTTTACTTGAAAATGGCGCGAATACTTCATTCGTTAACCGTATTGCAGACAAAACACTTAAAGTTGAAGATCTTATCCAGTCTCCAATTTACGACATTCGTCATGCAGCTAAGCTTGAAGGCTCAGTTGGTTTAAAACACCCATCAATTCCATTACCTTTAGATATGTACGGATCACTCCGTAAAAACTCTAAAGGCTATGATTTAGCAAATGATGCTCCACTTGAAGCTTTAGATAGTACAGCTCAACAGCTCCGTAATCGTATTTGGCAAAGTCATCCATTATTGGCAAATAACGATTCATTAGAGCAAGGTCATTCTGTTGCAATTACAAACCCAGCACAAAATGATGAAATTGTTGGGCATGTGCAAGAAGCTGATCTTAAGCATGTCGAAATTGCATTGAATGCAGCAGAACAAGCTCAATCTGAATGGTCAAATACGCCTAAAGAACAACGTGCTCAATACTTAAAACGTGCAGCAGACCTAATGGAAAGCCGTATTCAAGAATTGATGGTTTTGCTTTGCCGTGAAAGTGGTAAAACTTATGCCAATGCAATCGCAGAAGTTCGTGAAGCTGTAGATTTCTTACGTTACTACGCAACTCAAGTCGAGAATCTTCCTTCAAATACAGTGATTGAACCCTTAGGTACAGTACTTTGTATTAGCCCATGGAACTTCCCTCTTGCAATTTTCTCTGGTCAAATTGCTGCCGCATTGGTGAGTGGTAACTGTGTTATTGCTAAACCTGCTGAACAAACGCCATTAATCGCAGCTCAAGCCGTTCAGATTTTATGGGAAGCTGGTATTCCACATGGTGCTGTACAGTTACTTCCTGGTCGTGGTGAAACAGTTGGTGCTCAGCTTAGTCAAGATAGTCGTATCGATGGCATCATGTTTACTGGCTCGACTGAAGTTGCCAAAATTTTACAGAAAACTGTTGCGAAACGTTTATCTGATAATGGTCAATCCATTCCTCTCATTGCAGAGACTGGCGGTCAAAACGCCATGATTGTGGATTCATCAGCATTAACTGAACAAGTTGTGCTTGATGTTGTAAGTTCTGCTTTTGATAGCGCGGGTCAGCGTTGCTCTGCTTTACGTATTTTATGTGTGCAAGAAGATAGTGCTGCAAGCGTTATTAAAATGCTTAAAGGTGCAATGCAACAGTTGATCGTAGGTAACCCTGCAATTTTAAAAACTGACATTGGTCCTGTTATTGATGACGAAGCAAAACAGACGATTGACCAGCACATCCAAAAAATGAAATCTAAAGGCTACCCTGTACATCAGCTGATGTTCGGCGCAACAAGCCAAAATGAATTAGATAAAGGAACTTTTGTTGTACCAACGGCAATTGAGTTACCTAATCTTGATGATTTGCAACGTGAAGTGTTTGGTCCAGTTTTACATATCATTACCTATAAGTATGGTGAACTCGAACAACTCATTTCACGTATTAATGCCAAAGGTTATGGTTTAACAATGGGTCTACATACCCGTATTGATGAAACCATCCAAACCGTCATTCAGCATGCTGAAGTTGGCAACCTTTATATCAACCGTAATATTGTCGGTGCTGTAGTTGGTGTACAACCATTCGGTGGTGAAGGTCTATCTGGTACAGGTCCGAAAGCTGGTGGTCCGCTATATATGTACCGCTTAATGCAGCACTGTTCAGACAAAGTACTGGCAACACCATTTGCCATGAAGAATGAGCAAACTGCTTTTGAAGGCTTTAACCGTGAGGTTTATCAGAGCTTACAAAATTGGGCGAAACAGCATTTACAGCAAGCAAATCGTGAGATTGAACCATTTGGTGTGGGTAAATTCTATGAGTTACAAGGCCCTACTGGGGAAAGTAACCAATATATTATTTTGCCGCGCCATCGTGTGCTTTCAATTGCAGACACTGAACAAAATCAATTGCATCAGTTGCTCGCAATTTTTGCAGTGGGTAGCCAAGCAGCAGTAATGCCTAATAGTCCATTATTGGCAAAATACAAACAAACTTTGCCAAAAGATGTGCTTGCAGCAATTACTACGGTTAAAAATATTACATCAGATGATTTTGATGCAGTTTTACACCATGGTAACCGTGAAGAAATCTTCTCATTACAGCAAGAAGTTGCTAAGCGTTCTGGTGCAATTGTTGGTATTACACATGTTGAGCCGAATGAAAATATTCCACTTGAACGTTTAGTGATTGAGCGTGCGATTAGTGTGAATACAGCAGCAGCTGGTGGTAACGCAAGCTTAATGACAATGACTGATTAATCGATAATTTTCTAAAAAAGCCCAAATCTCAGTATTTGGGCTTTTTTATTTAATAAAGTAATCTATTCTTAAATATATAAATTTTATCAAATTGAGATTTTCATTATGGTCTTTTTAGAACCAGAACAATATCAACAAAGATGTGCTCAACTTTTTAATTCGTATAAAAAAGATATTTCCACACTTCTACCATTTGCCCAAATTGAGCACATTGGTTCATCTGCAATACCTAATGCAATTTCAAAAGGTGATCTAGATATTTATGTTGAAGTTGGACCTGATCAATTTGAATTCGCAATAGCTCAGTTAAAAACACTTAATTTTATAGAGAAGCAAAATACTCTAAGGACAGATGAGCTTTGTATGCTCGAATCACTCAACAACGATAATGTAGCATTTCAAATTGTAGTAACGGATTCAGTATTCACATTTTTCTTAACATTTAGAAATAAGCTTATAGACTCACCACTATTGGTCAACGAATATAACCAATTAAAATTAGAGTGTAGCCATTTAAATCATGATCAATATAGAACAATAAAAGCCGATTTTATTAATCGCGTGTTGAAACATCCTTAATTTTAACGTTAGTCTTGCTTATTGATATCTAGCTAAAATTGGCTCCTGTAACCCCGTTTTTTTTGATACCATTCACTATTTGATTCTGTCTAAATTTTCTTTGTCTATGACCTCTTCTTATCATCAACAACTTCAAACTAAAATTGACCGCATTACTGCCCAATTTTCTGAACTTACTCCACCTACATTAGAAGTGTTTGAGTCACCTGAACAACATTTCCGCATGCGTGCTGAGTTTCGTATCTGGCATACAGAAAATGACATGTTCTATGCCATGTTTGAACGTAACGATGATGACAAGCAAAAAACAGTTGTACGCATTGATGAGTTTCCTATTGCGGACCAAAGCATTAATGATTTAATGCCAAAACTTTTGGAAGAACTCAAAGCGGAACCCAAACTTTCTAACCGTATATTCGAAGCTGATTTCCTCGCTACACTTAGCGGAGAAATGTTAGTTACCTTAATTTATCACCGTAAACTAGATCAAGAATGGGAACAGGCAGCTAAAGCGCTTGCTGAGAAATTAGACATTAAAATTATGGGCCGCAGTCGTGGCCAGAAAATTATTATTGGCGATGATTTCGTCGTTGAAGAATTTGAACTTTTAAACCGTTCATTTAAATACAAACAAATTGAAAGTAGCTTTACTCAGCCAAATGCACAGGTTTGCAAAAAAATGCTGCAATGGGCATGTGATGCGGCAGAAGGATCGAAAAAACATTTATTAGAGCTTTACTGTGGTAACGGTAACTTTACTCTTCCACTTTCTTTAAAGTTTGAACGCGTTTTGGCAACAGAACTTGCAAAATCCTCTGTTTATGCTGCTCAATGGAACATCGAACAAAATCAGATCGATAATATTCAAGTAGCCCGTCTTTCAGCTGAAGAATTCACTCAAGCTTATCAAGGTGAGCGCGAATTCCGCCGTCTACAAGAAGCAAATATTGATATTCAGAGCTATGACTTTGATACCGTATTTGTTGATCCCCCACGTGCAGGGATTGATGATGAAACTTTGAAATTATTACAGGGTTTTGAACGTATTATTTATATTTCATGTAACCCAGATACACTGTATGAGAACTTAAAAATATTAGGTTTAACTCACCGTATTACTAAGTTTGCATTGTTCGATCAATTCCCTTATACGCATCATGTTGAGTCAGGTGTATTACTTGAGAAGATTTAAACAAAATCTTTCATTGTAAAGTTTAAAATAAGGAGGTTTTGTACCTCCTTATTTTTTAACACTTTATTAGTTAAGTATTTAAATTTTCAAAAAATATCAAGTCATCTATCCGTCATAATTTCGTTTAACTCGAGCATTCCTATCGAAAATTCTTGAGTTCAATTGGTGGATTTATCACTTATAGAGACTTGTATTTTATTTTAAATTGGCTATATTTCGAGCTATGTTAGGTTGTATATGAAGGCTCTATGAGTTTTTGGCAAAAGCTGTTCTTAGCAGATCAACAGCATAACGAGCATAAAAACCAAACTGCTTGTGTTGAAAATGACTGCTCATGTAAAACAAATGAACAACTTCTAAGTGCTCTTGCACTAGCAACAGATGAAGATGTCATTAAGGGAATAAAAAAAGTTCTTATTTCCCGTGGTTATAGCCGAAAAGAGTTAAATGAACTCACTCAAAAACCATCTATTCACTAATAAAAAAGCCAGTCTTGTACTGGCTTTTTTATATTTCACTTTATTTGGCAATCTGTCTGATCAACCGAACCAACAATTGGCCCCATTTGAAATAATTGATCATTACGCTTGTTTTTTTGAATATATAAACTAGAAATAGAACCATCGAGATATAAAGCCTGCTCTACCTTAAGGTTTCTTTTAAAGAACTGAGCAAATCTATAGAAACTCACGCTATTTTTCGATATTACAAAGTAGAGCTTATTATTTCGAATACCAACACCATTACGAATTTTATTCGATTGAGAGTCTGGTAAAAAAAGGGAGTTTATCTTCCCATCAATAACTAACATTGGGCCAGATTGTGTCGCATACTCAACATTGAAATCGCGTCGACTATATTGCTGCATTGTTAAAATAAAGGCCTGTTTTTTATTCCAACCCAGCACACCATTCGGCTGTAAAAAGAAATTTCCCAATCCTTTATTTTCATTTAATGGCTGAATTACTTTAGCTTGCTCAACATACAGCCCTACTGGAGAAAATCCTGGATGAAACATCCCTGCATTCATTGCAAAAGAAAGACGCTCACACTGCTTTAAATTTTTCTGAATATTATTAAAGCTTTTGTAATACTGTTGATTAGTGGAATTCTTAAGAAAAAGACGCAACTGTTTTAAATTGCTAATTGCAATCACATCATATTGATCGCCTTCCGCCGTTTTAACTTGCTGATGTTCTATGGCATAGACAGACTGAATCAAAAGACCATATATCGTTAAGCACCACACCAACCATTTCATTTAGTACCACCAAGCATGACATTTTTCCTTCATATGAAATCTTTAAATTATATACAATAAAGACAAATAGATTGGGTATGAGCCAAACTCATTCATTCGACGTAATCAATACACTTACATTGCTGATATTGGTTATAATAGTTGGCAGCTTTTCAATAAAAGCCATTTACACTTTATTGGATCAGCGTAAGCATGCAGCAATCGAATAAACGCTACCCTCTAGGGGCTCATCTCATCGTAAAGCATCTCGGCTATAGCCATCACGGTATATATGCTGGGAGAGGTCGAGTTATCCATTATTCTGGCTTAGCGCATTTCATCAAAAAACGTCCGATTGAGATCACCTCAATAGATGCATTCTCGCATGGCAAAAAAATTCACGTTCGCTCTTATGACACGCCACGCTATAAAGGAAAAGCAGTCGTGCGTCGTATGCGTTCACGCATGCATGAAAATCACTATCATCTCATTATTAACAACTGCGAACATTTATGTAGCTGGGCAATTACTGGAATTGAAAGTAGTACTCAGGTTGAACGTATGATGCACCGATTAACGACCATCGGTTATGTCAGTTCAATCATGAGCTATATGAATGGTATGATGCTCACTGTTGCAACAACATGTTTTGCTCTCGTTCTCTATATTAAAAAGAAATTGCGTGATCAAGCAAAAATGAAAGTCCCTACTTACCAATTCCTAAGAGAAAAATCTGAAAAAAGGAATATTGATCCTTCAGTCCCTTTAGTATTTATAGATCCAGATAAAAAAGAACCAATCTAAATAAAAAAGCCCTCAAAGATGAGGGCTTTTGAGAAAACTTATAGCTTATTTTTTAGCTGCATTAGCAACAGTTGCTTCAGTCGTAATGTTTACAGTGATTTTATCACCCACGTTTGGAACGTAGTTACCTAGACCAAAGTCAGAGCGTTTGAATGAAGTTGTAGCATTGAAACCAATCGCTGGAACTTTTGCCATTGGGTGTTCGCCTTGCTTGTTTAAAACAGCGTCAAGTACAACAGGCTTCGTTACACCTTTAACAGTTAAGTCACCAGTAATTTTAAAGTGCTTTTTGTCTTTGGTTTCAACTTTAGTACTTTTAAAAGTAATGTTTGGATATTTAGCTGCATTAAACCAAGCTTCTTCTTGGAACTCTTTATCCAAAGCAGGAACGTTTGTATTTACGCTGCTTAAAGGAATAGTTACATTAACAGATGAGTTTGCTGGTTTAGCATTATCAACTTTAATTACACCTTGGATATCCGAGAAGTTAGCGCTTGGAGTAGAGAAACCAAAGTGATTCCACGAGAAAACAGTAGCTGTATGTGTTGGATCAATTTTGTAGTCGACTGGTGCAGCTAAAGTAACTGAACTAGCTAATGCTACTGCCAAACCGAAGCTTAATGTTTTAAGATGCATTTTTCGTATCCTTTATTGATATAGTCGTTAGTGTATACATCAAGTAATTTAATTCACTATTCTTTATAAAACGATATGTTTCATCCATGCAACAATAAAAGCGTTACAGTTATTATTTAAAAACAATATTATAAAGTATAGGTACTATCGTACCGTGTCTGCACTCTTAAATTAATTCGTTTTTACTTCGATTTTTGATTAATAATAAGGTAAAACATGGCTAACACTGCTCAAGCACAAAGTACTTCCACTCCATATCGAGTAACTCTGACCGATCCTTCAGGTCACCAATGGTTTGCTGATGAACCTACAGACAAAGGTGGGCAAGATACTGCACCAAACCCAGTTCAAATCTTACTGTCTGCTTTAGGTGCTTGCACTACCATCACATTAGAGATGTATGCAAATCTTAAAGGTATTAAGATTGATCATGTTCAAGTGGACTTAGCATTAAACCCAAATGGTGAACCAGAGAAACGCCAAAATAATATTGAACGCAAAATCACACTCAAAGGTGAATTCACGGAAGATCAACACAAGCGCTTATTAAAAGTTGCTGAAAACTGCCCTATTCATAAATTACTGACGTCTCAAATCAATATTCAAACCGAACTTAGCATTTAATCTCCAAATATAAAAAAAGCGCTCCATGAGGAGCGCTTTTTTAAACTCCTTCAATATTTAAGCAGTTAACTCTTTTACTGCTGCAACAACAGCTTCAGTTGTAATACCAAAGAATTGGAACAAGTCTTTTGCTGGTGCAGACTCACCATAAGTTGTCATACCAATTACTTTGCCATCAAGACCAACAAACTTCCACCAGTAGTCAACATGAGCTGCTTCAACTGCAACACGTGCACGGATATGAGCTGGTAATACAGCTTCACGATATGCAGCGTCTTGTTTCATAAACTCTTCTGCACATGGCATAGAAACTACACGCACACCGTCAAGTTGAGCATAAGCTTCCATTGCTAAAGAAATTTCAGAACCAGTTGCAATAATGATTGCTTTCAATTCGCCTTTTTCTTGAGCAAGAACGTAACCACCTTTTGCAACATTTTGAATTTGTTCTTCAGAACGTGTTTGGAATGGTAAGTTTTGACGAGAGAAAATAAGTGCTGTAGGGCCATCTTTACGTTCTAAAGCAGATTTCCACGCAGTAGCAGTTTCTACAGTATCAGCAGGACGCCATGTATTTAGGTTCGGTGTACCACGTAAAGAAGCAATTTGTTCGATTGGTTGGTGAGTTGGACCATCTTCACCTAGACCAATTGAGTCATGTGTATAAACATGAATTACACGTTGTTTCATCAATGCAGACATACGTACTGCATTACGCGCATATTCCATAAACATTAAGAATGTTGCAACGTAAGGAACAAAACCGCCATGCAATGCAACGCCATTCGCAATTGCAGTCATACCGAACTCACGTACGCCATAATATACGTAGTTACCAGCTGGGTTTTCTTGAATGCCTTGGCAACCTTTCCAAAGCGTTAAGTTAGAACCAGCTAAGTCAGCAGAACCACCTAGTAATTCAGGCAATAAAGGACCAAATGCTTGTAATGTGTTCTGGCTCGCTTTACGTGTTGCGATAGTTTCGCCTTTCGCATTTGTTTCACGAATGAATGCATCTGCTTGTGCTGCAAATTCAGCTGGTAAATCACCGCTAATACGACGAAGTAACTCAGCTGCTTCAGTTGGATATTTTGCTTGATACTGTGCAAATACCGCATTCCAAGCTGCTTCAGATTCAGTACCTTTTGCTTTCGCGTCCCATGCAGCATATACATCAGCAGGAATAACGAATGCTTCTTCTTTCCAGCCTAATGCTTCACGAGTTAAAGTAATCTCATCTTTACCTAATGGCGCACCATGACAGTCTTCTTTACCTTGCTTATTTGGCGAACCTAAACCAATAATCGTTTTACACATAATGATTGTTGGTTTTTGAGTCTCAGCTTTTGCTTCGATTGTTGCTTGACGAATCGCATCAGCATCATGCCCATCAACACGAAGAACTTGCCAACCATAGGCTTTAAAACGCTCTTCTGTATCATCGCTGAACCAGCCTTCTACTTCACCATCAATTGAAATGCCATTGTCATCATAATAAGCAATCAATTTACCAAGCTGTAAAGTACCTGCTAAAGAACATACTTCGTGAGAAATACCTTCCATTAAACAGCCATCGCCCAAGAAACAATAAGTAAAGTGATCAACTACTTTTAAATCATCTTTATTGAACTGAGCAGCTAAAGTCTTTTCTGCCAATGCAAAACCAACAGCGTTTGCAATACCTTGGCCTAAAGGACCAGTCGTAGTTTCGATACCTGGTGCATAACCATATTCAGGGTGACCAGGAGTTTTTGAATGTAATTGACGGAACTGTTTTAAATCTTCAATTGAAAGATCATAACCTGTTAAATGAAGCAAAGCATATTGCAACATTGAACCATGGCCGTTTGATAAAACGAAACGGTCGCGGTTTGCCCATTGTGGGTTAGTTGGGTTGTGATTTAAAAACTCGCGCCAGACGACGTCAGCAATATCTGCCATCCCCATTGGAGCACCAGGATGCCCTGAGTTTGCCTGTTGCACAGCATCCATTGCCAATACACGAATTGCATTTGCAATACGACGTTCGTTTAAAGGGGTCGTCATAAGATCAGAATCCAATTTTAATAGATTGATGAAAAGAAGAAGATGAATAACAATTCAATGCCGCTATATTGTCTTAAAAAAAAGGCTGAGGGTAAACCCCAACATAGTATATTTCTTTATTTTTAACCGTTTCTTGGTTACACAAAAATCATTTGGACCTTTAAGTTATACAAAACAGTGCTCATTTTCTTAAATACTACTCTCCTATACGAACAGACCGTTCTATTAGACTTTGATATATAGATAAAATATTTTGAAACCTCTATCTAGGTTGATCATGTTTCTTTTCTTTAAAATCCCACTTAGAAGACATAATCTTTTTGTTAATTCATATGTCTAAAAAGTACTCTAATAACTTGTTATTAAAATACCAATACTTTAAATAAACATTCTTTATATCAATTTTACTAATACACTTATCAATTAAAACACAGTATAAATGAAACAAATTCATGCTTTTTGGTCAGTATGAACTGGTCCTTAAGCTCAAGTCGATGTAACATATTATGTCTTTTGAAATAACCAAGATAGGACTTTCATGCGCGAGTACGCTGTTTTTACCTCGGAATCTGTAAGCGAAGGTCATCCCGATAAAATGGCCGACCAAATTAGCGACGCTATTTTGGATGCAATCTTAAAAGAAGACCCATACGCACGTGTTGCATGTGAAACACTGGTAAAAACAGGCGCTGTTGTACTTGCTGGTGAAGTAACAACGACTGCTAATATTGATGTTGAAGCTGTTGTTCGTAATACTGTTAACGGTATTGGATACCACCACTCTGATCTTGGCTTTGATGGATCAACATGTGCTGTAATCAATATGATTGGTAAACAATCACCAGAGATTGCACAAGGTGTAGACCGTCAAAAACCTGAAGATCAAGGTGCCGGTGACCAAGGTTTAATGTTCGGTTATGCAAGCCGTGAAACAGATGTTTTAATGCCTGCTCCGATTTCTTATGCTCACCGTTTAATGGAACGTCAGGCTGAACTTCGTCGCTCAGGCACACTTCCATGGTTACGCCCAGATGCAAAAAGCCAAGTTACTTTTGCATATGAAAATGGCAAGCCTGTACGTCTAGATGCAGTTGTTTTATCTACTCAACATGATCCTGAAATTACTCAAAGCCAGCTTAAAGAAGCTGTTATTGAAGAAATTATCAAGCCGATCATTCCTGCTGAAATGTTCCACGCTGCGACTAAATTCCACATTAACCCAACAGGTATGTTCGTTATTGGCGGCCCTGTAGGTGACTGTGGTTTAACAGGTCGTAAAATTATTGTTGATACATACGGTGGTATGGCTCGTCACGGCGGTGGTGCTTTCTCTGGTAAAGATCCATCTAAAGTTGACCGTTCTGCTGCATATGCAGGCCGTTATGTTGCAAAAAATATTGTAGCAGCTGGTCTTGCTGACAAATGTGAAATTCAGGTGAGTTACGCAATTGGTGTAGCAGAACCTACTTCAATTTCAATTAATACATTTGGTACAGCAAAAGTTTCTGATGAGTTGATTATTCAACTTGTACGTGATCATTTCGATTTAAGACCGTTTGGTATTACTCGTATGCTGGATCTTATTCAGCCAATGTATAAACAAACTGCGGCTTATGGCCACTTTGGTCGCGAAGGATCAGATACTGCATTTACATGGGAAAAAACTGATAAAGTTGAAGCTCTTAAAGATGCTGCTGGTCTCTAATATAAAGTCATAAAAAAAAGCCCGCCAATGAGCGGGCTTTTTTTAGTTCAAATTTCATAATATGTAGGGTTTACGCTTCTAGCAACCATCCTTGATGCCATATCATTTGTAGCTCTGATCAAAATTTATTGTCTTGTGGTTTTATCATCCTGATTTAATACATCAAGTAATGTTGACTGCGTCGGAGTATCTTGATGATTCTGGACATAAATATGGACAACTTTAAATACAACGACAACCGCTAGACAAGCCATCACACAAAACATCCACAAACCATACGGGCTTCGAATATGTTGCGAACCACAATATGGACATGATTTATCAGTTGATGCCACAACTTTGTCGCAACACGCACAATGGTATTGATATAGCATAGGTAACCCTCCTTCCCTCATTTCAACCGTTGTTTTTTTAATAGGTTTGCTGCATTTTTAATTTATACATCCTTTATATTTATCCTATGTGAAATGAAAAGATAATTCAATCTGAATGAACAATTGAGTCAATTAAAAAATATTATTAAAATACAGACAGATAAGTTAAATATTATTTTTTTGGCACTATTTTTCTTATTTTGATATTTTGCCAAATTTGCTAAAATAAGCGAATAATCTCACATTTTAGGCAAATGCATGTCTCATACACAGCTGATTAATAAAGGTGGCTTTCGCGAAAGAGCAAACCGAAGTCGAGGTTATCAACAATCTGAAAACAAGCAAACCGCTCTATCTTCAAATAAATATCAACCACAGCCAAAACCACAAGAAGAAACTAAATTAGAAATAGACGATAGTGATTCATCTACTTCGGTTTCTCAGAATCAATAATAATTTTAGAAATAAAAAAAGCTTAAACCCATGAGGTTTAAGCTTTTTCATAACATAATCACTTATTAATCTTTATTTTTATGCTCAATTGTTTTGTGGTTTGGCGTAACATCTCGCGCTTCGCCATCAATAATGTTTGAGTCATGGTATTGGCCTTGACCACCACCTTGCTGATTTTGCATATCTTGCATTTGACGCATTAAATCAGCAAATGGATTTTGTCCTGAAGCATTACCGCCCATACCACCCATCATTTTATTCATCATGGCTTGTTGGCGTTTTGCAAGAGTTCTCATCGCTATGTTACGAAATGCGGTTTGAACACCAGGAATCAAAATTAAAACAGCCAAAACATCAGATACAAGACCTGGTAACATTAATAAGAAACCTGCAAAAGCGTAAGCAAGTTTTTTAGTTACAGTTGGGTCACTACCTAGCTGGCCTGTCATCTGCATTTGCTGTAATTGAGGCATAATACCAGCAGTACTTCTGCGAATAAGCCCCAAACCAATAAAGAAAGCAATAATGAACCAAAAGAACACGTACCATCCACTGATGAACTGTGCTACGCCAATCCATACGGCAATTTCAACAATCGCGCCCAGAACTACAATAAGAAGTAAATTCATGTAAAACTTTATCTATCTCAAAAAGAAAATTCATTGCAGTTTTATTTGACCTAACCTTATCTAAGTTTCAAATAAGGATTAAGCATTTCTCTTAACTTTGATTGTTTTGTCTAATTTCTAAAAAATTAACAATACCATCGGATCAATAAGAGTCTGCAATACTGGAGTACATTTGATTTTAACTCGATAAAAACAAACATGCTTTCTTATTAATGAGTGCTGTATCAGGTTTATCAAGTGCCACTTCAATCAGATTTTAAATTTTTTGCTTTATTTGAGCGAAAAGCTCTTTGAAAAAGAACGTATTTAGTCAAATAAAGTCTTATTTACTTAGTAACGTTATGTGTATTCCTTTACTTCCGCTGTATCTTTTGAGAACTTTAAAGATACTACCGACATGTAGATCTCGCTAAATAGCTTACATTTTACCTATCTAGAGATAGCTCTATTCAAGTTAAATTAATTAATAACACTTCAAATTAAACTTAGTCAGAATTATGTATAAAAAAGTCCTTGTCGTTGCGACAGCTACTCTATTTTTATCTGCCTGCTCTTCTAACACGGTAAAACAACACCAAACACATTCTATTTCCGCCAATAAAAATTCAGAAGAAATTAAATCTCTGTTTGATCAGGCACAGACCACAGGAGTTTTAGTGATTAAGCGTGGGCAAACTGAAGAAATTTATGGCAATGATCTTAAAAGAGCATCAACCGAATATGTTCCCGCCTCTACCTTTAAAATGTTAAATGCTTTAATTGGACTTGAATATCATAAAGCAACGACAACTGAAGTATTTAAATGGGACGGGCAAAAGCGTTTGTTTCCTGATTGGGAAAAGGACATGACTCTAGGCGATGCAATGAAAGCTTCTGCTATTCCAGTTTATCAAGAACTAGCGCGAAGAATTGGCCTTGATCTTATGTCTAAAGAGGTAAAACGTATTGGTTTTGGTAATGTGGACATCGGTTCAAAAGTAGATAATTTTTGGCTTGTCGGCCCACTTAAAATTACTCCTGAGCAAGAAACCCAATTTGCTTATGAATTAGCTAATAAAACTCTTCCATTTAGTAAAAATGTACAAGAACAAGTCCAATCAATGGTGTTCATAGAAGAAAAAAATGGACGTAAAATTTATGCTAAAAGTGGTTGGGGATGGGATGTTGAACCACAAGTTGGCTGGTTAACCGGTTGGGTCGTTCAACCACAAGGAGAAATTGTGGCATTCTCACTCAATTTAGAAATGAAAAAAGGAATTCCTAGTTCTATTCGAAAAGAAATTGCTTATAAAGGATTAGAACAACTCGGTGTTTTATAATTTAGGCTCTATAGCCCTGTTTTTATTTCATCATAAACTGGGCTATTTTCTTAAACTTGAGATTTGAGCTTTATGATTTACCCATCAACTGGCTGCTGTGGCGTATTTAAATTTAACTGATAAAAAGCGGCATCCAACCATTGTCCAAACTTAAACCCAACCTGTTTAAAAGTACCTGCATGGATAAAGCCCATTTTTTCATGTAAACCAATGCTTGCCTGATTGGTCGCATCAATACAGCCTATCAATACATGTAGCTCAGCCTCTTGAGCACGCTTAATCAACTCTTGCATTAAAATTTTGCTTAGCCCACTACCACGATGCTCATGATGAATATAAATACTATGTTCAACAGTATATTTATAGGCAGGAAAAGCCCTGAAGGTTCCCCAGCTCGCAAAACCCAATAACTTATTTGTTTCATCAATAATACCAATTACTGGAAAACCATTTTCTTTTTTAACTGAAAACCAGTTTTTCATCGATTCTTCAGAGCGCGGTAAATAGTCATATAGAGCGGTAGAATTAATGATTGCCTCATTCAGAATCTCTAATATAGCCCCAGAATATTCTGCTTCATTACAATCAATTAAACGAAAATTAGAATTGAGGGAATAGGTCATAAAGATTCCTTAACGGCAGAAACAAGTTGATTAGAGACGACTAAAATATAGCGAGCGACTTGAGATGAATTATTACTGTATATAACGGGCTGGTTGAGTTGCATTGCCAAGCAATCCCCTGTGCTTAAAGCATAAGAAGAATCACCTAATTGAATATCAATTTCTCCTTCAACTACCCAGAGTTGCTGTTGTACCACCTTCGAGGTTTCACTAATTTCATACGTAATTCGTGACTGAGGCGGGAATTCGATTTCAACGATTTGAAATGGAGATTTCCAATTTGGCGGTGAAACCTGACGGCGAATATAACCTGTTTCGGGATCTTTCCATTCTGATTGTTGAGTACGCCGAACCATAGGCTGAGGTGATTGATCGTTTTGTGGGATATCAAATAGCTGAGTCAAAGGCACACCTAAACCATTTGCCAGCTTTTCAAGGACAACAGCTGTAGGACTCGCCTCACCTCGTTCAATTAACGAAATTGCAGAACGACTTACCTGACATCGAGTTGCAAGAACATCTAAGGTATATCCACGGGCTAGACGCAATTCACGTACTTGCTGCGCAATGCGTATATTTATATCTTCCATCTGCCGACAGACTTTAATTCCAAAATTATAGATAAGTATTCCATTAAAATAGAATTACATCAAATGATTTTAGAAAATATAAATTGGTTCGATAAAAACCGAAAAATAACCATTCATCACAGCATTCTTTAAATTACTCATGCATAACTGTTTTGGCTATGTAACAATACCCACTGAACTATTTATATAAGTCTTCACATGGCATTAATTATTGGAATTGACCCAGGTTCACGCTTAACAGGTTATGGAATCATTGAAAAAGATGGTAGTAAACTGCGTTTTGTTGATGCTGGTACAATCCGAACTGAAACTCAAGAAATGCCAGAACGCTTAAAACGCATTTTTGCTGGCGTTGAGCGAATTGTGAAATTTCATGGTCCCACTGAAGCTGCTGTTGAGCAGGTCTTTATGGCTCAAAACCCAGACTCTGCTTTAAAACTGGGACAAGCTCGTGGTGCTGCCATAGCCGCATTAGTTAATTTAGATTTACAAGTTGCAGAATATACTGCCCGTCAAATTAAACAGTCTGTCGTTGGTTATGGTGCCGCAGATAAAGAACAAGTACAAATGATGGTCATGCGATTACTTAACTTGACGATTAAACCTCAATCCGATGCAGCCGATGCTCTTGCTGCCGCTATTTGCCATGCTCATGCATCGGGAAGTATGAGTAAACTTTCTGTCCTTAATGCCTTAGGTGGTATGGCGCGTGGACGAAGCCGCTCTAGTAGTCGTAGACGTTAAAACTTTCTTAGTTCACTACTTGAGTAATTGCTTCATTCATTTGATAAGCCTGTAAACCACGCATACCTTGTTTTGCAAGTTCATCACCTGCCTGAGCATGAAGGGTAACAATCTCATGTAATGCAATTGCCTTATGGAACTGAGCTTTTAGGCTTGCAATCATTCCAGCTAATACATCACCCATTCCACCAGTTCCCATACCGGCATTACCTTCGGTACAAATATACAAGTTATCCTCTAAAATTAAGCTACCTGCTCCTTTAAGTACCCACTGACCCGCATATTTATGTTGCAAGGCATAAATTGCAGCAATTCGGTCATTTTCAATTTGCGCTGTAGAGGAACCAAGTAAGGTAGCAGCTTCTCCCGGATGAGGCGTCGCATAAACATGTGTACCCAATTTTTCAGGCTGCTTGGCAAGAAGCCATAAAGCATCCGCATCTAAAACAGTTTCTAGGTGTGTACTCTGATTTAACAAAGTAAACCATTGCTGATAAATTTGCTGTGCCCAATCATCTCGCCCTAATCCCATTCCAAAACATACTGCATCAACTTGAGATAAAATCTCTCTAATATTTTCTTCATCTAAAGCATTAATATCACGGAGCATAATATTAGGTGCCCGCGACAAAATAGCTTGATGATGGTTGCGATGACAAATCACGGTCACCTTACCTGCACCTGCATGAAAAGCAGCCTCAGCAGCCATAATGACAGCGCCACCCATTTGCTCATGTCCACCTATCACCAAAACATGTCCATAGCTCCCTTTATGACCAAAAGCCAAACGTTTAGGAAGCTTAATATTTGTAGATGTCAAATAAGCTAAAGGTTTCAGCTCTTGGTCTATTGGAATTAAATTAACTAAATGAATTTGTCCCACATATTCTTTGCCTTGACCTGTAAATAATCCTGCCTTAAGACCTAAAACAGTAAAGGTATGATCAGCTCGTATTGCAAAAGGTAAAGCACAGCCTGTATTTGCATGTAAGCCACTCGGTATATCAATCGAAACTTTTAAGCCAGATTGTTCATTAAATTGATGAATGGCCTGTTGCCAATTAGTATTTAATTCGCGATTTAAGCCTATGCCAAATAGAGCATCAATATGGCAATCGAATGTTTTTTTAATATCAAAATTTGAATGAATTTGAACTTTCTTTTCTATAGCAAATTGTGCTGCACAATGTAAATCGGTTGATTCACCCAATGGAGCTGCAAATATTTCAACGTGAAATCCAGCTTGTTTTAGATAACCTGCTATAAAGTAGCCATCACCTGCGTTATTGCCTTGCCCGCACCAAACAGCAATATTATTAATGGTACGATTTTTAAAAAGCTCGATGAACTGCTGAGCGATTGACCAAGCTGCTTGTTGCATTAAACCTAATGAGGAGTTTTGTGCAGCAAACCAACGCTGCTCCCATGCTCGAATATCATCGCTATGGTAAACTACCGCCTGCATATTATTATCCTCTTGCATTTTGGTTTATGACATCTTCCGACACATCACGCATTGCAGTGCAACAACTTGATCCTCATGAATTAAAAGCATGGATCAAAGCTCAAGCCTTAGACTTGGGTTTTGCTGATTGTGTCATTGCAAAACCAGATGCTCAAGAGCAAATGCCACGTTTTTTAGAATATCTAGAACGTGGTTATCATGCAGACATGACCTATTTAGAAGAAAATCTAGAAAAACGAGCCGACCCTACATTATTAGTTCCTGGCACAAAAAGTATTATTTGCGTTCGTATGAATTATCTTGTGGAATCTCCAAAACCTCGATATGTACCTTTCGAACCAAATTCTGCGATTATCGCCCGTTATGCACGTGGCCGTGATTACCATAAAGTCATGCGTGGCAGATTGAAAACTTTAGCAACAAGAATTCGTGAAAAAGTCGGCGATTTTGAATCTCGCCCTTTTGCCGATTCTGCTCCTATTTTTGAGAAATCATTAGCTGAAAGTGCAGGAATGGGTTGGACAGGTAAGCATACGTTGCTCATTCATAAAAAGTCGGGTTCTTTTTTTGTATTAGGTGAGCTATTTACGTCACTCGACTTACCTTTCGACGAACCTGCAACAGCACATTGTGGTTCTTGTAGCGCTTGTATTGATATTTGCCCAACGCAAGCGATTGTCGAGCCTTATATGCTAGATGCAAGACGATGTATTGCTTATTTAACTATCGAATACAAAGGAATTATTGCTGAAGAATTACGTGCAGGGATTGGTAATCGAGTTTTTGGTTGTGACGACTGCCAATTAATTTGTCCATGGAATAGTTTTGCCAAAACTGCGTCCATTAGCGATTTCAATCCTAGAAATGGATTAGACAATATTAGTCTACTAGATATCTGGCAATGGGATGAAACCACTTTTTTAGCAAATACAGAAGGTAGCCCTATCCGCCGGACAGGTTATCAGTCATTTAAACGTAATATTGCGATTGGTTTAGGAAATGCTCCTTATTCAAAAGAAATTGTAGATCAGCTACACAAAGGCAAAAATTTACATGACGAAATCGTCAATGTGCATATTGATTGGGCAATTGAACAGCAACTTAATCAACTTCAGCTATCAAATTAAAAAAATGATGTTTTTTGCCCTATAGCTTTAATACGAATTCTGTATGATTATGTGTAGTGAATTAATGCCATCATCATGGATATGACAATGACTCTACGTAATGATTGGAATCGTGAAGAAATCCAAGCTTTATATGAACAACCTTTTTTGGATTTAGTTTTCAAGGCTCAGCAAGTACATCGTGAGCACTTCACTGCCAATTCGATTCAGGTCAGTACCCTTTTATCTATTAAAACGGGTAAATGTCCTGAAGATTGCAAATACTGCTCACAATCCGCACATTACGAATCAAAATTAGAAGCAGAAAAACGTATCGCTGTAGAAAAAGTGATTAGCGAAGCAAAAGCTGCAAAAGATTCAGGTTCGTCTCGTTTTTGTATGGGTGCCGCTTGGCGTAACCCACATGAGCGCGATATGCCTTATGTATTAGAAATGGTACGTGAAGTAAAAGCTTTAGGTTTAGAAACATGCATGACTTTAGGCATGCTTAACCAATCTCAAGCAGAGCGTCTACAAGTTGCTGGTTTAGATTATTACAATCACAACCTAGATACATCTCGTGAGTACTACTCTCACATCATTAGCACACGTACTTTTGATGATCGTTTAAATACCCTAGATTATGTTCGCCAAGCTGGTATGAAAGTTTGTAGTGGCGGTATTGTAGGTCTAGGTGAAAGCCGTGATGACCGTGTTGGTTTATTGCATGAACTAGCTACCTTGCCAATTCATCCTGAATCAGTGCCAATTAACATGCTTGTTCCAATTGAAGGAACACCTTTAGCAGATGTTGAAAAGCTTGATGTAATTGAGTGGATCCGCACTATTGCTGTTGCACGCATTATTATGCCGCATAGCTATATTCGTTTATCTGCTGGTCGTGAGTCATTAAGTGATTCAGATCAAGCATTAGCATTTATGGCGGGTGCAAACTCACTATTCTCTGGTGATAAATTACTCACCACACCAAATGCTGGTGAAGGTAAAGACCAAGCGTTGTTTAATAAACTTGGCTTAACCGCAGAAAAACCAAAACCTACAGTTGCTGACTTATCAGTAAATGCAATGAGTGCATAACTTAGTGCAGTAAAATAAAAAAGCCCTGATTTTCAGGGCTTTTTTATTTAAACAGAAGTAACTAAAATTCCGTAAGTGGCATTAAGAAATGTCCCTACTCGAATAATGTCTTTTCCTGCTGCATGCGTTACAGACAATTCCTGGCTCAATACATCAAAATTAAAAGAATCGAAAACATCTTGATGGTGTAAGAGCCAAGTCACTGTATCTGCTATCTTATCATCCGCAATATAAGTTAAGGCCTTAAAGTCTT
Source organism: Acinetobacter sp. ACIN00229 (assembly GCF_016106645.1). NCBI lineage: Bacteria > Pseudomonadati > Pseudomonadota > Gammaproteobacteria > Moraxellales > Moraxellaceae > Acinetobacter > Acinetobacter sp. ACIN00229. The sequence goes on along the minus strand of NZ_JADWOM010000011.1, from coordinate 495 downwards.
TACTCATAAATAACTCTTAAAAATAAATTTTATGAATTTTATATGAGTTCACTCTACCTTAAAAGAAAATCTAAGCTGCTTTAGGATTCACTAAAGAGCGACCTGACAATAAGCTTGTCAAAGCTTGTGGTGAGAATTCCAAAGAAAGTACATGATTCTTGAGATTAACAGAGTGCTTACTAATCAATGGAAGTAAACCATCTTCTGTTTCAAAGACGTATTCATCTGCAATATTTAAGATACCCTCAAGATTAGTTGTACTTGAAGCAAGATCATGACTGAAGATGTCATAAATCGTCTGTAGGTTAAACGTTGTCTGCTGCTCCGTTGGGTGCTTAATCAGATAATCCTTTAAAAACAAAACTAGTTTATGAGCAAAGAAAAAGTAATTTGGTTTATAGCTATACTTCATACTATTCATGGAACGGAACTCCAGATTATCTTTTATTGAATTACAACTAAAACAGTAGGAATTGAATCTTAAAAAATTCTTAA